>JAUXVD010000015.1 GCA_030684575.1 Nitrospirota bacterium
AGGAGCCTGACCTGAAGCGGGCCCTGGGAATGAACGCGAACCATGACGGCATCGACGGAGCCCGGAAGGCTCCCTAACCCGGAGGACGGACCCCACAGTTCTAATTGTCGCCAACCATCAATTCTAATTGACGTCAGACACCCCTGCTGCGACAGAGAGGCGGCATAATGCCCTGCGGCAGTGATCGCCAAGAGCTGATCCCCACTTGAGAGCTTGAAAAACAACACCCTCGTCGCCTCCCTCTCCAACTTCTTGCCGTTCCGATGTGGGTAGATCCGCCAAAACTCATCAAACAACGCCTGCACCACTACCGCTGACTGTTTCCCTATCGCTGGTACCGCCTTCACAACCGCGCGCTGTTCAATTGACTGTTCATCTGACTGTTCAGATGAAGATTTGGGTGCATGTGGTGCACCCTCCCCCCGCACCTGGTGCACCCTCCCCGGTGCATGTGGTGCACCCTCCCCCCGCACCTGGTGCACCCCTATGGGTGCATCTGCTGCACCCTCCCCACAAGCTGTAGTGGGTCGCTCGGCGCCGACATTCAGACGATAGAGATTACTATCCTGTCTCAGCGAGGCCTTAAAACGAGGGGAGACGGAGATCAATTGCTCCTCGACCAGACGCCGGAGCGCCACCTGAATGGCCCGCGTTTTCCAGCCAGTGCGCCGCTCTAAATCTCCAATGCCTGGCCAGCAGTAGCCGTCCTCATCGGACCGATTCGCCAACGCCACCAACACGCTTTTCGGACAGGGCGGCAAGTCCACAGTAAACGCCCATGTCATGGCTTCCACGCTCATAGGTGAACTCCATCTTTAACTATCAAATTCAGTTGTTCTAATTTCCTGGACAACTGACCCCTCACCATCCCGGCAGCAAGGCTGCCACTTTGCCGGTCTTGTAGGCCTCTGCGATCAGAGGCCGGGCATGCTCCGCCACCGTCTGGCCATCCGGCATCACAATATGAGCCATGAATTCATCCTCGAACCCGACAATGCCACTCTGTACCGCCTCCAGTTTCGCCTTCACCACGAGCGCCAGCGCCCGCCAGAGCCGTCGCAACTCCTGCTCCCAGGCCTTCACCGCCTCGCCCTGCGTGCGAGGCTTCCAGTCGTACCTAGCCTGATGCGTGAACCTCTTCTCAGTCTTGTCCGGGATCGGCAAGACGAAGCGCACATAGCGCCCGTTCGCCCGGAACTGGATCCGGGCTTCCGACTCCGCCCATCCGGACACGAACTGATCCGCCCCATAGCGCGTCAACATCCCCTCGATCTCCGCCTTCGACCGCTCCACCGGGACGCTGGTGCCTTCCGCAAAGCTCATCGCATCCTCCTCATGGCTCAATTCCTTCTTTCCACTTAAAATGCAACTTCGCCTTATCAGTCCATTCATCACCGCACAGGCCCCTCACTGCCCGCTCCAGGCAGTACTGTTTGCTGGCTGCCAAATCGGTAATCAGCCCCATCAGGAGATCCTCAAGAACAGGATCAATGGCAGCCCTTACTTGCTTCTCAACCAGGTCCATCTCGCCACTCCATTCATCCACCTCAACCGATCCAACAACGGCCCCGCCGCCACTGCGAGGGGCAAGCCAGGGATGCGCCGGTCGATCGAGGTATTAGTCACCATCACTCTCCCCTTTCAGCCACCGCACAAACCAAATGCCCAACAGAATGCACACCACCACGCCGAGCTCGGGCCAGCCGATCATGCTGGCACCATTGGAAACTCCCGCACGCGCAGATCCGCGGGCCACTCGGCCATGTCTCCGCCCTTCTTGTCCTTCGTGTGAATCCAGCCGCAGTCGTCCATGATCGCCGTGGCATTGTTCGCATACCACTCCTTGGCAGTACGGCTCCCCTCGACCACACACGGCCGTGCCCCCAGCTGCTTCACAAACACCGGCACTCCCGACGCTTGGCATTGGTCCTTGATCGACCGAATCCACGTTACGTTACAAGGCCTGGCGCGAGGCCCACTCTCGCCACCGACGACGACCCAATTCAGATGCCACGGCGTTTCAGGCCGACAACCACCAGTCAAGGCGTCAAGATGAATACCCTTCGCTTCAGGATCGAGCACGGCCCCATCGATGCGCGTCAGATCCACAGGCCCCAGCAATGGCTCGGCCGACACGAACCGCACTGCGGCTGGCGTCTCCAGGAGAATCGGAATGCGCTCATCGGCCGTCGCTTGGTCCTCGACGGAGACGCCAAGATGGACGTTCGGAAGCGGCCATGGACGAGTCGTAACCTTTTGATGATCGAAGGTGGGCATCTTGCCAAGCATTGACCAGGATTCACCTCGCACGGCTTGCCCTAAAGTGTTCAGCGAGAGCCAGTCCTGCATCCTATTCGGTCGCTTGGTCAGAATTTGATAGGTATGTTGAGGCGTGAGCGCCATGACGGCGAATACTTTTACGAGGAATTCGTGCGGAACATCCCGATGAAACAGATCGCTCATCGAGTTCACGAAGATCTTGCGCGGGTTCCGCCAATGCAACGGCTGGAGGAGCGCATCAGGCACCAGCCGGATCTCTCCCGTCCACCGTGCCCCCTGCGGGCCGAGCTCCGTCAGACCGTCGTAGGCTTGATCTGGTCCACTGAACCGGTGCGCCTGCTTCATCGCGTAGCAGTTCGTGCAGCCCGCGCTCACCATCGAACAGCCACGCACGGGATTCCAGGTTTTGTCGGTCCATTCGATCGAGGTTGCGGTGCTCATACCGACTCCTGCATCAGGTGCTGCGCCTCGTCCATCCGTTCCTTCTTCTGCCGTCGATACTCGGTGAAATAATCCAGATGTCGCTGGCAATAGTGATGTCCCGCTTTCGCATCGTCTTTACAGTTCGAGCACGGTCGTCGGCGGCCCTGCCTCGGCTCCTCCGGCGCGCGCAGGACCACCAGAGGCCTCGCCCCACAATTCATGCAACGCACATCGCCAAAGTCATCCACGACCAGCCCCTGGCATCTCTCGCAGATCATGCCATCCCCTTCAGCATGGCCATCGCCTCACCCACCGCCGCCAGGTGCGCAGGACTGCCCTTGTACCGGTGATAGCCCAGCATCAGCCGCCGGCGCAGCTCGACCGGCAAGTGCGACCAATGGAACGCGCAGGCGAGCTGCGAATCTTTGCGACTCTCCGGACAGGTCGTCACGGAACAGGGTTTCATCGAGATCCGCCTCTCGCCACGTTGGTTTTCGAAAAGCGTGCACCCTTCAGTTTCGCCAGCGTCAGGATGACGGGCTTGACCTCCGGAGACGCCTGGTCGTAGTTCGGTCCGCGATGGCCGTTGAGAAAGGGAAGCAGACTGCGCGGGATCGGGTTCCAGTTCGACGGGTCGGTATTGAGGCGATTCCCGTCGAGGCTTTTCAGCACATGGCCATCAGGGACGGGACCATGCTGCTGTTCCCACAGATGCCGATGCTTCAACACGTAGCGACGGCCATACCCGGTATGCGGGTTGGTGTCCGCGATGCTGATTCCCACATAGCCATCGACGGTGACGCGCTCATGACCGAGATATTTGACGTTGGGAGGGACGCCGCCTTTTTTGAATTGAGTCCTCGCGCTGTTGGCGTTATAGGGCATCGTCTTGCCGAGGTTGGCGGGCGCGTGACCCTTGGGAAAGCACCCGGTGCGGCCGGTCGTCCATCCCTTCCTGGTGCAGAGGCTCTTGAAATTGTCGTAGGACACGTCGGGGCGGCTGAATGTGCGGCAGAACAGGGCATGCGCGGCTCTGCGTGGCAAGGAGCCATGCCTCTTGATCCAGGCGAGCTCCTTGGGCGAATAGGGAATCGCGCGTCCTTTTCCGCTCATTTCTTGGGCCCCTCGATGACCTTCGTCGATCCGCCCATCATCGGCAGCAGGTGCTGGAATGCGTCTTTCCCACCGTATTCCGCGACCAGCGCCGCGCCGCGCAACACCATGTTGGCATTGCTGATGATCTGCTCGCTCACCTTCACGAGGGCATCGGTGCGAGTGACTTCCTTCGCGATGGCCTCAGCGGTCAATTCTTCGTCATTCAACCGTTCGAGTTGCGCGAAGAGATGATCGCTCAGGTCGGTCAGTTTGTTCTTCATCACGCCGCCTTTCTCCGCGCCGTGGCCTTCTTCGCCTTCTTCGGTGCAGACGTCTGCGCGTTCTGGTCTTTCTCCGGCTTGGCCAGGAACGTCTTCGGATCCAAGCCGCACGCCTTCATCGTTTTCGCGCCATAGTCTTCCCCGTGTTCGATCTTTCTCGAAAAATACAGCCATCCGAGATGGCGCAACAGCTCCTCGGCCGTGGTCCCCGGCGGGACCATCTGCTGGAGCGCCTTCGAGCACCCATATCCGCGCACCTGCTCGATCAACGCCGAGGCCAGCACGCTGCCCGCCTTCACCGGCAGCTTCTTCACCTGTGCCGCCAGCGCCGTGCGCATGGCCGGCACCGCCGCATCCCACCGTTCACGCGCTTTCCGCTCGCGTTCCTGCTGTTGTTGCCAGGTGTCCGCTTTGGGCTTCTCCGCCTTCTTCGACGGCGCCGCGCCACCGGCCTTCTCCTTCTCGCGTTTCTGTTTGGCCCGGATCTCGGCGCCCCAATGGACCTCGCAGCGCTCCTTGTTCGTGCAGACGAGAAAGGCCTCGCCCTGCCCCGCGCCGGTCGCCACCACGCCCATCACCGAGCGGTCGCAAGTCTTCGAGCCCTCTTTCCCGTCCGCCCGCCTCCAGGCCCGTTCGCCGTAGACCTTGTCCTTCGAGACTCGCCGGACATCCTCATCCGCCAGGTAGTCGTGGGTGATCTCGATGATCTTCGTCTTCGCCTGTGCCGCCTCCTGGATCTTCGAGACTGTGTCGGGGAAGAGAAACCCGTCCGCCTCTTGCGCGTTGAAACGGATATGCCGCTTGATATAGTCAGCCAGCTCCCGCACCGAAACGGCCTTGATCGGTGGATTCCCCTCACCCTCCGCGTGCTCGTCATAGAGCAGCTGCTCGATCCGGAAGAGCCCGCCGTTCCGATAGTCGTTTGGCAGATCGCCGATCACCTTGGCCTGGTCCGTGAGCGGCAGCCGAGCGAGCAAAATGGCATGGCCCGCCTCGATCTTGCCTTCCCAGAACAGGGCCCGCGCGGCCTTGGACAGCGCCAGCAACTTCACGCGATCGTAGATATATTTCACCGACTTCCCGACCCGCTCCGCGATCTTCGCCGGGTCCATTTTGTAGGGCGCCGCCATCAGCGCCTCATAGCCCTTCGCTTCATCGAGCGGATGCACGTCCTCACGCTGGAGATTCTCGATCGTGAGGACCTCCATGAACTGCTGATCCGTCATGGTCCGCACGATGCAAGGCAAATGCGTCAGCCCCGCCAGCTTCGAGGCACGGTAGCGGCGATGGCCCGCCGCCAACTCAAAACCATGTGCTTTCGGCCGCACCGTCGCCGGGGTAATCACGCCGACCTTGCGGATGCTCTCGGCCAGCTGCTCCAGCGCGGGCCCATCGAAATGCCGACGCGGGTTGTGCGTCGATTCGTGCACGTCGGCAAGGGGAATCAATTTGTATTCGCTGGTCGTCGTCATGATGGAATGCCTCCGAAGCTGGATTGAAACTCGTCACGCCCTCACCGCATCTGCATCAGCCAATAGTTCAGCTGCAGCACCGCAAACCAATACCCCACATTCCGCCAGTGCCCCTGCCACGCATAGGCCACGCCCGCCGCGACGTTCAGGGCCATCGAGATGCCCAGCACATAGTCGCCAACTCTCACGGTCTAGGCCATCACCGGCATGCCGAGGTTTTTGGATTCGAGCCAGGTCTTGATGGCCAACACCGCGTCGAGCTTCCACTTGCCGCCGTCCGCCTCAAAGAGCGCACAGTCAGGCACCGCGCCATCTCTGGATTTCAAGCGAAAGATGAAATCCGAGGCCGGTTGCTCAATCTCACGGAACGTGCGGTAGGGCTGGAGGCACACGCGCCCTTTGACTGTCACCGTTTCTTTGAGGGAGATGCCCTGCTTCACGGTCGTGCGCTGCGAGATCCCGTCGTCCTCCGCCATCACGACCGTCGAGACCTCCAGATTGCTGCACAGCTTCACCACGCCCTGCTGGTCAGGGCTTTGCACGAATTGAGAATGCAGCCCAATGACGAACTCCTCGCGATTCAGAAACCGCCCAAACGGGAACGGCTGCCCATCGTCGAGCTTGACGGAGGCCAGTCGCACGCGGCGGCCATAGGCATCGGTTGCGCGATGCAGGAGCGAGACATCGGCGTGACTCCCGACATGCAACACCCAGTCGTCCGCCTTCAGCGCGTCCAGGTGACACTGAATGAGATCCACTAGCCCGGTCAGCGTGAGCAGGGAGACGCCAGCCAGACACGGCGGCGCGACGACATGCAGCGCGCGATCCGTATAATCCAATGTGCCGATCGTCACCAGATTGACCTCTGCGAGACTGAGTATTTTTTCCACGAACTCTTTCAACATCGGACCCTCCTTCGGCACGGTAAAAGATGGCGGCCGCTATTTCACAATCGAGATCGATTTCCCGTCCGCATCGGCCCCGCCGAACATCGACACCTGCCGATGGTCGAGCGCATAGGCCTGCAGCTGGCCACTGTGCCGCGACAAGAACACGGGACTCGTCGCCACCTTCACCGGCTGCAGCACCGGCCGACAACTGAAGGAGACAATCGCCCCCGAGCGATCGTCCAATGGTTTGAACGTGAACTTCAGCGTGAGCCCGCGGGGCTTGCCCGGCTCCGTATTCGGGTCCGAGATATTCGCCAGCACCTCCGCCAGCTCCCGCGCAAACACTTCCGGCACCCCGCCATTGCAAATCGTCGCGATCGTAATGACATTCGACTCAGACTCAGACATGCGAGACTCCTCCCTTCGTGACATTTTTGGTTGCGGGGGCTGGACTCGAACCAGCGACCTCCTGGTTATGAGCCAGGCAAGCTACCCCTGCTCCACCCCGCACCGCGCACAGCATTCGACTCTCGCCGCACTAGCGGCCCTCTTTACCAGGCACGCCAGGCAAGTATGGATCGCATAGGTCGGAGAGATGCGCCTCTGACGTGCAGACGTCCGTGCCAATCTGGACGAGCAGCCATCCACCCAGGAGAATCAACGTGATCCCCACCGCGAGGAAGAGCAGAAATGCACAGACCCTCCACCAGCGCGGCACAGTGAGAGGGTCAGGCGTGCCATGTGTCCGCTGAGTCATAGTCGATCTCCTTTCACGAGGAACCCCAATCGTTTCACCACCGCCCGCGCCCGCTTGGCCACCGACGCCAATCCCTGCGCCCGCCTCGCCCGCCACTGACGATGCCGCTGGCGCATCAGCCGCCCGTTGCAATGGCGACAACGCTCCGTGCTGCGCGTACTCACTGGCCGGTCGCACTCGCAGCAATGGCCGCTCATGCTGAGCGCCTGGCCTCCTCCGGCGACATCCCGCGACGAGATTGCTTCAGATGTTGATAGGCGCGACGCAGAGGATCGGCCGTCACACGAGTCGTCCATAACCGTCGCAACGCAATCCCGATCTCCTGGCCAATCCGATCCTTCAAGCGAATCCCCCATACCTTCGGCGCGTCCGCGCTCGACCATTCCCGCATGCGGCTGCTCATGCCCTCGCCATAGATCTGGCGCCGCAACGCCTTCGCTCGCAATCCTCGCATCTCATCCTCCTCTTCGATCGAGCCCCCGAACGGGGACTCCCAGAGTTCAATTTTTCGCACCAGCGCCGCATCGGCCAGTGCCTTGCAGGTACCGCAAATAATCAGATAGCAGGGCTGCGCATTCACCAGGATCGGGCGCGTAAAGAGCGGCACCGTCCACCCCAAGACCCCGCATCCATCACAGACCGCCATGGCCGCCCCCTTTCGCTAGACCGTGAACAGCAAGGCCCCTAACACCACCGCCATCCCCGCCAGCACCAGCCCGCCGAACAGCTCACCAATCTGGATACTCGCCACAGGGAGACGGCGGTTGGGCCTGGGCGTCCGTCCGAATAGCCGAATCATCCGACTCGCCATTTCCTCGTCCTGCATCGGCAACCGTGACTCCCGCACCGTGAGTAGCATCCGCATGAGCAACCTCCATCCTGATCGTTAAGAGCGCCTTCCCGTCCCGAAACCCCTGCTCGAACCGTTGCTGTAAGTACAGGTCGGTGGAATAGGGAAAGTGGCAGGTCTCAAATCGTGCCGCCGCCCGCAGCCCCTGCCCCTCCGCCCCTTGCCCCGCCTCCAAGCGATCGCACTCGGCAATGCGCGCCAATAATCGTGCGTTCATCGCCCCACCTGCTCAATCTCCGCCGCCGTCGACAGCAATTTCGCCACCATCCAGTTCTGCGGAATGCCGATGATGTCGTGCAGCACGGCCTGCGTGAGCGACCAGGCCCAGGCGATCCGCTGCAGCTCATCCGGCACCGAAGCCAGCACTTCCCCACAGGCCTGCACCCAGCCGGGGAACCGATCCGCATCCCACGGCTTGATCTCGCCCGCCTGGCGCTCCAGATCTACCCGCATCTCCGAGAGGCAATCGTGCTCGCGCAGCCGTGTCGTCACGATTGAACCGCCTTTCTCGTGAAAGGCCAATTCCGCGCCTTCTCTTTCAGATAGCCGACCATGTCGATCGACTTCGGCGCCGCACTTGGTCTCGACACCATCACCGGCCCCTTCGGCAAGGCCGATACGACCTCGGCCCACACAAACCGCTTCACGGTGCCCACCAGGCGAAACGGAATGGCCCCCGCCGCCACCAATCGCCGCACCGAGCGCAGCGAGAGCCGGAGCCGAACCGCGAGTTCTTGGGGGGTAAGGAGATCGTCGGTGGCAGACATTGGCGGACACGATTTCATTTGTCAGACACCTTTTCTGATTGTCTGCCAATCGCGCCCATGAGCGCCGAATGGCCGACATCGTCGCCTAGTCCGCCGGCCAACAACGCTCTAAGCTGGCCGTAGTAATCGAGGCGATAGGTGCCAATGCGAGAGAGATCGTTTTCAAAACAGCAGAGCGCGACTTCGTTGACGCTGACTCCCCGGCGCGTCGCCGCCGTCGTCAGATCAGCCAACAGTTCCTCGGGAAGGCGAAGCGTGATGCGTTCAGTGAGTTTCGGTCGTCCCATCAGGCCACCTGCCGTACTGAGGTGGCGAGATCCTGCTTCACGAGGAACTCACCATGCTTGGAGACAGACCGGCTCTGCTCAGCCGCGCGCGCCATGAAGGCCTCGACGAGTTCTCGCGTGGTGTAAATCTTGATGCAGGGCTGCTTCGATGTTTTCGAGTGGGGGTGTTTCGTGCGCTTCATAATGGGCGCATGATAGGCCCACGTTGCGCCCATGTCAAGACCATTGCATAAAATAATTCTAGACCTAGAATGGGCCTAGCTATGACCGACAAGCACGAAAATGATAAGCCGCGGGAAGTAAAGGTATATTTCACGCCTTCCGAGCTTGATGCGATCGAATCCTTTCGGATGGAATCCACCACACTGAGGTCCCGCAATCATTTATTTCATGTTGCGATCGACTACTACATGGAGATGGTCAAACGGAGCGGGGGCGTCTTAACTGGCAAGGGTTTTCCCGTACAAATGGCGGCGGAATCTCATGGGGAATATCGTATCCGCGGGAGCACTGATCAGAAAAAGAAGGGCGGCTCCTAGTTCTAGCGCTGGGCTAGTGGCATTGGTGGGCGGGCAACATCACAGCGTCGTCGAGAAGTCACACCGGTACAAGTACTGTCCTCGGCATCAGCAGGCGCTCATCGATGGCACCTATTGCGAGACCTGTCCACTCAATCGATAGGACGATCATGGCCTTCTTCCTCGTCATCATACTGAGTCTGCTTGCACCGGGATGCGTGGCGCAGAACGCCGCCGATATTCGCGCGAAGAAATTCGCTCAACGCAGCGCCACACCTACACCGATCGCGATCAATACACGTACGTGCGCGAGCGATTCCTTGGAGCTGGCTCGTATGGGTAAATTTCTGTATCAAGGGAAAGCGGTCTGCTCGGGATGTCATGGCAGGGAAGGCAAGGGAGACGGAGACCCGGCTTCCCTGCAGCTGATGAACCCAAAACCAACAGACCTCAGCAATGACGCCATGCTAAAGCACCGAACCGACGAAGCACGATATTCGGCCATTCGTCATGGCATCCCAGGAACCGCCATGCCCCCATTCCGTGGGCATCTGACCGATCAGGAAACTCGCCTGATCATCGAATACCTGGAAGTCCTTCGAACTGGACAGTGCTGAGGAGCGATTATGCGTAGAGCGGCCCTCACCTAGGCACTGACTCGACTACTTGAGTCAGTGCCATTTTTACTGAGTAGGGTATTTTATGTGGCATATCATGCTAGTGGTGGCGGCGCTCTTCACGTTCCCTGGCTGCATCAATATGACGACGAATCTGCAGCCGATTGACCAGACGGTGCGAGCCGTCGTACAGGGGCACGATTGCATCCCGATCATCTTCGGCATCGGCATCGGTGTCAATACGGTTGAACAGGCCAAAATAGCCGATCTGCATCGCGCCACGGAGAGCCGGCTCGACGAGGGAGTTCCCGTCACCACGCCAATCACGCGCGTCCGAAGCATTGCCCTCACGGATATGCAATTCCTCATGTTCGGTGAGCGCTGCCTCGATGTCGAGGGCGAGCCGTAGCCGATGGCCCTCCCCCGCAACCCCGATCGCGGCCTCTATGCTCGCGTGAATGTTCACGGTGAGGAGCGCTGGTACGTGCGCATCGCGGTCAATGGCCGGATGCGCACCTTCGCTCCACATGGCGGTTTTCCCGCCGAGAAGGAAGCGCGGGAATTTCTCGACAACACCCGTGCCGATATCCGCAGGGGGAAATTCTTCCCCGACTCCTTCACGCGCCAAGTCCTGCCCCTCAAGGCGCTTCTTGAGCAGCAAGAAAAACGGCGCCGGAACACACCCAACAGCAAGAACGATGCGCAGTATCAGACCTGGTGGATCCAGCACTACGGCCAGCGCGACCTGCGGACGCTCGACCCGGCCCTCATCGATGAGGCGAGACGGCAATTAGAGACCGACAAGAAACGTCCGCAGACCATCCATCACTATCTCAAGTTCCTCCGCCACGCACTCAACCTCGCCATCCGGGACGAGCAGCTCGACCGTTCCCCGTTTCAACGTGTCAAGTTGCCACCGGTCCACAATCTGCGCGAGCGGTTTTATTCCATGAAAGAACGCAGGGCCCTCTATGCGGCGCTGGGGCCCATCTGGCGGGAGGCGGCGGAACTGGCAGGACTCACCGGCCTCCGTTGGTCGGAGCAGTTCGGGCTCGAACGCAGCCGCGTGAACGTGAAGGCGGGCCATCTCGTGCTGGCGACCACCAAGGCCGGACGGCCACAGACCAGGCTGCTCAATACTCGAGCCCGAGAACTCTGCCGGATCCAACTGAAACGCGCGGGCACAAGCCGCTGGCTCTATCCCAACCAGACCAAGACCGGCCCGATCGACTATGCCAATTTCCGGAAACGCATCTGGCTCCCCGCCTGTGAGGCCGCAGGCTTGACGAACGCGAGGTGGAACGACTGGCGGCACACGTTCGGCAGCGATCTCACGATGGCGGGCCATTCCGACCGCACCGTGGCCCATCTCCTCGGCCATACCAGCACGCAAATGGTCAAACGGTACGCCCACCTCGCGCCGAGCCACCTGAAGGAAGCCGTCGAAGGGTTGGGCACTGCGAAGCAACTGCAAACTCGCCGACCATCCAAAAAGCGGAAGTCGTTGTAAGTGGTTGATTTATTTGGTGCGCCCGGTTGGGATCGAACCAACGACCCTCAGCTTAGAAGGCTGATGCTCTATCCAACTGAGCTACGGGCGCACTCTATTTATCAATCACTGATGTGCAGAGTAATCGGCCATGGTCTCGACAACTGTTCCCAGCTTGTTCGCCTGGAGGTATTTGTGAACCTTTTGCGCTGCTTGCGTCAAGCCCCGCTCACGCGAGGGATTATACCGGCCTAGAATCTAAATTCCCACATGCCTGCGCATCAGCCAGGTACCACGGGAAAATAGACTGCGCATGCTCTGTCGGGACAGGAACGGTCCGGAAAGGACATGACCCTGGCCGCCCCCTCCGTCACTCGTTACCGAGGCTGACATAGCCGCGCCCAAGACTGCCACGGCGAGCCAGCCGGTGAAGGAAGCCTCACAAAAAGCGGCCTATCTTGCATCCGGGATCTACCTATCAAATGAAGCAGCGTGCGAACGATTTTTTACGCAGATGAATACCTCTCCATCATTGATCCGACTCACACCCGTGATATACTTGACCGCGATACGTTGCATATCCCGACCGATCGAACCGGGAAAGGTAGATGATGCTCATCACGACCATGTTTCCAGGCCAAGCCCTTGTGTCCCTCCTCCTCAGTCTGCTGATGCTTGCAACCACGTCATGCGACACCCTGGACGCACTCACGGAAAGCACAAAAGAGAAGATGCTTGAGAACAAGGAAGCGCTAATCGGCAGCCTCGCCGGCGGCACAGCAGGTGCGACGATTGGGGGCCTGGCCGGGAAGAAAAAAGGAGCCATCATCGGGGGAACCGTCGGCCTCGTATCCGGTGGGCTGATTGGAAACTACTACGCCAAACGAGAGCGCGATCGGACTCAAACGACGGCCTCCGTTGGGTATCGCCCCGAACAAGGCAACATTCTGACGATCAGCGACACACTGGCATCGCCCTCTGTTGCCAAACAGGGAGACTCCGTAAAGATCAATGCCAAGTACACCATCCTCAGACCAGACGAAAACAAGGCGACCATCAAGGAAACACGTGAGATCCGTTATAATGGAACAGTCGTGGACACACAAACAGCCGAAATTCAGCTGGATCAGGGTGTGCAGAACATTACCTGGGAATATCCCATCTCCCGTGAAGCCAAATCCGGCAACTACCAAGTCTTAACCACCGTCGCCATCGATGACAAAAACGCTGCAGCCACAGCCACGTTTTCGATTAAATAAGTCTGTCGGTCGTTGCTCCACCGCTTTTCAGCAGGTCATCCTGTGACGCGGTGGCTTTCGGCCTCAGCTTGGGCATGCCTGCTGCTGCTGACCGGTACAGTCGTTCAATCTGTACCGAGCGGGTGGGCCGCCTCACCGACTCAACCAGAGCCACCTCCTTCTTCACCTCCCCTCCTCCGTATCGAAGCCGGTCGGCACACCAGCAGCATTCTGCGAATCAGCACTGACGAACACAACCGCTACTTAGCAACGGTCTCCCTCGACAAGACGGTACGCATCTGGGGACTGCCGAAACTTGAGCTTCAAACCGTCCTCCGTCCACCGATCGGCAGTGGAATGAAAGGCACCTTGTATGCCGTTGCCATATCCCCCAATGGCCTCAGCATTGCGTGTGGAGGTGTGGAGGGAGAAGTCCTGATATTTGATCGGGAAACAGGGCGTCTGACCAATCGATTGCATGGCTTTCCCAACATCATCAATCATCTCACCTACTCGCGGGACGGTCGGTGGCTCGTCATTACGCTAGGAGGCCAACAGGGTATCCGGCTCTACGCCACCAAGACCTACACCCAGGTCGATCAGGACTCCGCCTATGCGGCGGCGAGCCATTATGCAGAGTTCAGCCATGACGGACGATTGATCACCGTATCGGACGATGGCCATCTTCGTCTCTACGAGGTAGGCGCAACCAGCACGTCACCGCTCACGCTCATCGGCAAACGAAAACTAGCCGGTGACCGCCCTCGTTCTGCCAGCTTCTCCCCTGACGGCAACACATTGGCGGTGGGATTTGTGGACCATCCCAGGGTGGATCTGGTATCGGGAAAGGACCTCACCGCGCTGACCTCCCTCCCCACGTCCAAAGTGGACGAAGATCAGTATTTCATATCCGTCGCATGGTCCGGCGATGGTCAAGGCCTCTATGCGGCAGGAAGTTATCAAGAACGCGGCAAGACCGGACATGCACGCGGCACGACCTTCATCCGCCGGTGGACGATCGGTGCAAACAAAACCTTCCAAGACTATCCCGTGTCAGAAGGCTCTATCGAGCAATTACTCTCCCTGAAAAACGGGGACGTGATCTTCGCCTCGCACGATCCTGCGTTGGGTGCCATCGACAGCTCCGGCATTCGCACTCAATATCTTGGCCGTCCTATTCCGGACTTTCGCGGCATGGGCGAAGAGTTCATGATCTCGGAAGATGCCGCAGTCGTGAAGTTTGCCTACAACCGCGGCAACTCGTTTACCATGTTTTCGCTCCCTGCCAGATCCTTCGCGCAAGATCCCCCGCCAGGCCTTGTGTTGCATGGCCCAGACCGTGGAGAGTCCACCTTCACGATGTTCGGGCTGCTCGGAGACGACAAGAAAGATCTCCGGATCACAGACTGGCATGACTCGCCGGCGCCTCGACTCAACGGCCGGCCGCTCCCCCTCCAGCCGGGGGAACTCTCTCGCAGTCTCGCCATCGCACCGGACCAAAACAGCTTTCTGCTCGGCACGGAATCCAAGCTACGGCTCTTCGCACGTGACGGGACCCCACGGTGGCACATTTCCGTTCCCGGCATTGCCTGGAACGTGACCATTTCGAAAAACGGTCGCCTGGCTGTCGCCGCACTAGGAGACGGCACGATCCGATGGTTTCGCCTCCAGGACGGTCAGGAACTACTGGCGCTCTACCCCCACACCGATCGAAAGCGCTGGATCGTCTGGACGCCCAAAGGCTATTTCGACGCCGAGACAGATGCGGAAGCACTCATCGGGTGGCATCTGAATCGCGGCAACAACCGCGAAGCCGAGTTCTACGATGCCTCGCACTTCTTCGAGCAGTTCTACCACCCGGAACTCGTGGCACGAGTGCTTCACACAACAGAGGCCGATACAGCCGCGCTCCAATATTTCGGCCAACAGGAGCGAGTCAACTTGGCCGTCGGATTTACTTCCCCGCCGACGGCCACCATCACGGCCCCTACGCTGAATGCCCAGTTGAACCAAGAAGAGATCGACGTGACCGTAACCGCTGAGGATCAAGGAGGCGGGATCGGCGAGATACGCCTCTACCACAACGACAAGCTCGTCGGAGCCGACATTCGCGGGATCGCCGTGGCAGCAGATACCGCGGTACGGAAGCAGCGAACCCTCCCGTTTCATATCCGCCTCATTCAGGGAGAGAACAACCTGAGAGCCGTGGCCATCAGCACGGCCAGGATCGAAGGGAAATCGGTCGAGCTGCGAATGACCTTTAACGGGCCGCAGAAACAAGCCGTCCTGCATCTCATTGCAGTCGGTATCAATCAGTATCAGAACTCTGCGTTGAACCTCAATTTCGCCCAACCTGATGCCGCGGGCATTCTGAAGTTTTTCTCTGCGTCATCGTCCAGTCTGTTTCGAACCGTCAAAATCACCGAGCTGTTCAACAACGGTGCAACCAAGACCGAGTTACTCACGAAACTCCAGAGCCTGAAAGGCACGGCTCCGGAAGACGTCGTCATCGTGTATCTTGCCGGACATGGTGAAAGTGTTGGCGCAGACTGGTACTTCCTCCCACACGAAGTCGTGTATCCCGAGCGGCCGGAAGAAATACGGCAGAAGGGCATCTCGTCACAAGAGATAAAAGACCTGGTGATGCAGATCGGAGCCAAGAAGGTGCTCTTGCTCATGGATGCCTGCAAATCGGGCTTTGCCCTGCAAGCATTTTCAGCCAGAGGCGTGGACGAACGCCAGGCCTTGGCTCAGTTGGCGCGGGCCAATGGCGTTCATATCGTGGCTGCGTCCACAAAAGATCAGTTCGCCAGCGAAGTCAAAGAACTCGGACATGGGGTGTTCACCTATACCCTCCTCGAAGCGCTCCAAGGGCAAGCCGACGGGAGCCCGAAGGACGGCATCGTCACGGTGCGAGAACTCCTCGCCTTTGTGGAAGCCCGCCTGCCAGAACTCAGCCTGAAATTCAAAACCGAACGGCAGTACCCGGTCGCCGAATCCCGTGGCATGGATTTCCCCATCGCAGCGATCAAATAAACTGCGGCACAAGGTTAATTTCTCCGCATACGCCAACCAACCAATGAGCCAATGGCATCAATGGCGAACGGCTATATTTTATGAGCCTGAAAGCGGGTACTAAAAACTGGAGGTCTTGATCCAGCCGCCTCAATGATGCGGCGACGGATCAAGTAGACTGCGGTTGGTCGGGGCGACAGGATTCGAACCTGCGACATCCTGCTCCCAAAGCAGGCGCGCTACCGAGCTGCGCTACGCCCCGACGCTGGGATAACAATCAAAGATACTATGCCCTAAGGCTTGAGAACAGGAGAAGCCTTTGACGAGCCTCTCTTTATACAGGAACACCCGGTGAGAGTCCAGGCTACAGGCCTTCCAGGAAAGACACCGTAGGCAGTAGGGGCTATGAAAAACGACCCCCGTAGCCGGCCACAAGCTCTCCTGCCAAACAACCGTGAGCAAAACAGACCTACTGGCTGTTGCGCTCTGCAAACAGAATTGCGCGGGAAATTTCCGGACTACGAATTACTGAAACTGTGCGGCGAGATCGGCCGGCTTGAAGACGCCGCGCTCGGTGATGATGCCGGTGATCAACTCTGCCGGGGTGACGTCGAAGGCTGGATTGTAGACGGCGACCCCTTGGGGTGCGATGGGATGGCTCCCGTGAATGGTGGTGACTTCGAGAGAATTGCGTTGCTCGATGGGAATGTCGGCGCCGGTCTTGGTCTTCAGATCGATCGTGGAATAGGGCGCGGCGACATAGAAGGGAATCCCATGCGCCTTCGCCAGCACCGCGACCGAATAGGTGCCGATCTTGTTGGCCACATCGCCGTTCGCCGCGATGCGATCGGCGCCGACGACGCAAAGCTGAATCTTCCCTTGGCGCATGAGTGAACCGGCCATATTGTCGGTGATGAGCGTCACAGGAATCTTGTCCTGCATCAACTCCCAAGCCGTGAGCCGCGCGCCTTGCAACACCGGCCTGGTTTCATCGGCAATAACCTGAATCTTCTTCCCCTGCTCCCAGGCTGCGCGAATGACACCCAATGCCGTGCCATAGCCGGCTGTCGCCAGCGCACCGGCATTGCAATGGGTCAGGATCGTTTGGCCGCTCGCGATGAGCGTCGCTCCATGCTGTCCCATCGCCTTACAAAGTGCGATATCTTCATCGAGAATGACTTGTGACTCGTTCAACAAGGCTGCTTTGATCGAGGCAACGGGCTGCGTGCGTACCGAGGCGAGCAGGCGCTTCATCCGTTCGATGGCCCAAAACAGATTGACCGCTGTCGGCCTGGTCGCAGCCAGATGATCGCAGATGACGAGCACTGATGTGGCGAAGGACTCATAGTCAGAGGCCGTGACGGTCTGGGCGCCGAGGGCGACTCCCATCGCCGCAGTCACCCCGATTGCTGGAGCGCCCCTGACTTTCAATGTACGAATCGCATCAGCGACGGTTTGGTAGTCGCGGCAATCCAGAAACTCGACATACTCAGGCAGCCGGCTCTGATCGAGTAGCCGAACCGCGCCGTCTTTCCATTCAACAGTGGGAACCATGAGGCATCTTGTAGCGGGAACTGTGGCACAGTGCAAGGGGGGAGGGAGAGAGACTCTCCGCTCGGGCAGTCGACATGCTGCTGGGTGCCGTAACTGCCCCAGCCGATTGACTGACCATTCTGTTTCGCATAGTATCTACATCGTAGATACTCACGGAGGCCCACATCATGAAAACGACCGCTCAGAAATGGGGCAATAGCCTGGCCGTCAGAGTTCCGAAAAGCATCGCGGAGCAAGCGGGCCTCAAGGTCAACGATGATTTGGACATTGAAGTCAAAAAAGGCATGCTCATCCTGAAGCCTCACCTCCGTCGCGTGTACAGACTTGAGGACTTGCTCAAACGCATGACCTCTGAGAATGCCCACGATGAAGTCGAGTTTGGTGGCCCTGTCGGGCATGAGGCACTCTGATGGCAGCCAGAAAATACGTCCCTGACCGTGGAGATATCGTCTGGCTCCAATTCACGCCGCAAGCCGGACATGAACAGGCAGGACATCGCCCGGCCCTGGTCCTCTCGCCGGCCAGTTATAATCGGCGCAGCGGTTTGATGCTTTGCTGCCCGATCACCAGTCGTGTAAAGGGCTATCCATTTGAAGTGGCATTAGGAGAGGGAGAGGATTTGGCAGGCGTGGTCCTCGCCGACCAGGTCAAAAGCTTAGACTGGAAGGCCCGGCAAGCCAGCAAGAAAGGAAAAGTCTCCACACAAGTCATGGCAGAGACTTTGAGCAAATTGCACACACTACTCTGATCGGGCTATCCCCTCGAATTCCCACATGTCCTCTTGAAGTCACATGTTCATCGGATTGAACCGGAGAGGTTGTGCCAGCACTCAAAGTCTCTGGCGTCCGCTCCATTCGAGAATCGTGATCATGACCACAATTAAGCAGGCCTGGATGAGGAGCAGTACCGCTTCAGCCGTCCCGGCGTGACGGAGCGCCAACGCCGCCAACCCGAGACAAATCGTCATGAGGAAGATCATCGCCACACTCGCCTGGCGAGACCCCAACGCACGCTCAAGACGATGGTGGAGATGGTCTTTCCCCACGTAGTCCAGCCATTCTTTGACGGAATGCACTTTCCCCATCGCCACCCGCTCTACGGTAATGTGGATCATGTCGTAGATCAGCACACCGAAAATGAGGAGCGGATTGCTGAATGAGACGATCGGACTGGCATCTGCCCAATTCCCCTTGACGGCCAAACAGGCCAACGTGAACCCGAGGAAGGTCGCCCCTCCGTCTCCCAGAAAAATGACGGCCGGTTTCTTTCCTCTAAAATTATAGGGCAAAAACCCCACCCCGGCTCCGATGATGGCGATGGCAAGCCAGCCCACTCCCGGCTGGTTCGTCTCAAACGCCACCGCTCCCATGAATCCGGCAATGAGAATCGCCAGCCCCGTAGCCAACCCATCCATGCCGTCGAAGAAATTGAAGGCGTTCGTGATCCCGACGATCCAGAGTAACGTCATCATCACGTTCGCCACATCGCCAACCGGCCCGACAGGAAACAGGGTCAGAACCTTCCCCGTGGCAATGACAATCCCTGCCGCGATGAGTTGCGCAATCAACTTCACCGATGCAGGCAATTCCCAGACATCGTCGATCACACCGACAATCAAGAGCAACGATCCGGCGACCAACGTCGCAATCATCCAGTCCGGCAGAATCGAATTCAACAGCACCGAGCCCAGAAAACCCAGATAGACGGCCACTCCACCGAGCCTGGGAGTCGGGTATACATGGATCTTCCGGTCGGAGGGCTGATCGACCAGCCCCCACTGATGACTGAGATGCACCATGAGCGGCGTCAACGCACCGGCGCCGAGAAAGGCAAAGAGGAGGATATAGAGCCACCGAAGCCCTTCGAAGACAAAGAGCTGCCGCACCGTGGGAACGGCCAAGGCCACCACTCCCAATAAAGCCCCCAGCACAGCAGGCGTCAACCAACGCCAACTGCTACGGACTGCGAACGGCGACAGCTCGACCACGATGGCTTTCACAACAAAACCTCGTCCAACGATAATAGAATCTGCCTGACTTCGTCGTCTGCGAGATTGGGATAGAATGGAATCGACAGGGCCGTTCGGTCTGCTTCGTCGCTGTTGGGAAAACCGGACTGATCCAGATAACGGTGAAGCGGTCGAAAGACGGGCTTGCGACAATGAATCCCCTGTACCTCCAATGTGCCGATCAGCCCCATGAGGCCATCGGGATCGGTCCGGAGATGCGGAAGTCTGACCACATATCGATAATATCCGTGGGCCCTGCCAGGAGGCGCGGTCGGGCAGACGGCAGTCTTGGAGGAGAGTGCCGCACGATAGGCTGCTGCGAGGATTTGGCGCCGTTCATGAAAGGCCGAGAACCGTCCCAACTGGGACAGCGCAAGTGACGCTTGCAGGTCGGTCAGCTTCACATTACAAGAGAAGGGGTCCAATGTCGGTGCGCCGTCATATTCGCGCAGCGACCGGACTCGCTCGAGATCCCCCTTCACATTCGACAGCACCATCCCACCTTCTCCGGCGCACAACAGCTTCGTCGCGTAGAATGAACAAACCGTGAGCCGTCCTACCGTCCCGACAGGCCGACCCTGTTCCGCAACCCCCAACGTCTGCGCACAATCTTCAATCAGCGGAATCCCGATCTGCTCAAGTGCTGTCAGATCGGCCGGCAGGCCGAACAGATGCGGGACGATGATCGCGCGAGTCTTCTTAGTCACGGCCTGGCAGGCGGCAAGCGGGTCGATATTGAACGTATTCAGGTCGATATCGACGAGTCGGGCCTGTGCCCCGACCCGTTGCGTCGCAAGCCATGGCGCCTGGCAAACATAACTCGGCATGATGACTTCGTCGCCGGCGCCGACGTTGAGCGCCCGCAGCGCCAGTTCCAGCGCCGCAGTCCCAGAACTGACCGCCACCCCACCCCGCACCCCCATGAACGATGCCATGTCGCGCTCGAATCGCTCGACCAATGGCCCTTGGGCAATCTGCCCTGAACGCAGGACCTCAGCCGTCGCGCGCAGGTCTTCTTCGTCGATTGCAGGTCGTGAATGGGGAATGATGATCGCCACAATGGTCATACGCCGATATTAATAAACAATCGCAGCGGAACAAAGCCTTCTGCGTTTTTCACCCGGCCCTGGATGCCACGAAAATGCGCTCCGGCCCGAATCACATCTACGATACTCAGGCCTTCGATGTTGGTCTTTTTCACCTGCGAGACATGGGCCTCGATCGATTTCACCTTCGCCTCGACCACTTGGTCAATATCGACGAAGACGGTCGGAGAAAAATTCTGGGTGGTCGGCCCTTCGTAGAACAGCACATTCTTGGTGTAGCGGGTCGCGGTGATCGTACTCATCGCCAAATGCCGATGGTCCTGATGGGTATCGTCGTGATAGTGCGAGAAAATGAAATGCGGCTGCACTTCCTGCACCACCTGCTCGATTTTCTGAATCACGTCCAGCCCCATCGGCACCGCCGTGTCCTTGTATCCACCCCAATAAATCTTTTCGACGCCCAATTGTTTCGCCGATCGTGCCTGCTCGCGTTTGCGTATGCCGCTCGCGCCCCCCTTATCGCCGGAGGTCATCACCAGGAGAAAGATGCGATGTCCCTTTTGCGCATACTTGAGCAACGTACCTCCGCACCCTGCCTCGATATCGTCCGGATGCGCGCCAATGGCCAGAATCCGCATCGGCACTCTACGCTCAGTTGCCATCCCATCCTCCTCGATTACCAGGATGCTCAAACAGTCTGCCAGCTTCGTGCTCGCCTCGAACGCATCCTCAACGTAGCCCTGAGGCTACGCCTCCGGCGCGTTCGTCGGCTGCGGCCTTGCTGGACAGCCTGTTTGAACATCCTACATGACTATATCGATCTCACCAATCGCAGCCACTCCATTGTTCGATGAACATCGTGCCACAACAGTTTTCCTGCCGACTCTTACTGCTTTGTCACCGCATTGACGTTCTGCCCAGCCTGCGCTTCGCGCAATCGCGTCAGCGCCTCCGGCCCGCAACAACACAACAGATCGATCGCCGACATCGCCGGCATAAACGGTTCGTAGACTTGTCCATACAGCGGATGCTGGAACCGTTGCATCTCTAACGTCAACCCGGACGATTCAAACCGAGGCACGTCCAGATAGGCATCCCCGCCGGGGCCCGACAGATAGACCGATGCGCCAACGGCATGGCACAGATCGATTAATCGATCGGTAGGCTCTTCACGCGCCTCCCACTCCGACGCGCACCGAACGGGCGTCGTAATCCCGAAGGCCCCCAGCAACCAGCGGATGACCGCAAGATTCACGTCATGCAGCCGTTCCCATGGGGCCTCATAGAGGCTGCGCAACTCCGGCAGATAGCGGTCACGAAACGGCGCCTTCGCATAATGGATCTCGAGCGCCCGCAGATGTTGAGCCCGCCAGTTCACCGTCTGATTAATCCGCACATCCTTCACCAATTGGCCGAAGCGATGGATCACCGGCACCGTAATCCATTGGCACCCGTCTGCCGTTCTGATCCGATTGCGATTCTGCCATTCATTTTTTTTGAACTGCACCGTGTCTAGTGCGATAAACAGATCCGCCTGATCGATCTTGTCCAGATACCCCAGCCAGGGCAAAAACTGCGGTTGATGAATGGTGACGCGCATAAGCTCAGTGATCCGTGATGCGTGATGGGTGATGAGTACGGAAATGCGAAGATTCTCTCTTGTACCCTAGTCGTCTCGCATCACTCATCACCGATCACCCATCACTTCCCCACAAAAATCGGGTTACTCAACAGTTCTCCGCTACCGGTGATCTCGACACGATAGGTCATCCGCTCTGCTGTCGGCATGGTGGGGTCCGGCCAATCGGCGAGAAAAGGCGTCTCTCCTGCCAATTGCGCCACGACCTGCCCGGAACGAATCAGCCGCACCTTCACAGGATGGCGTCCGTGATCGGCCGCAGAAATCGAGAGATGGACCGTCAGATCGCGAGCGCCGACTGGATCCAGACGCTCACCCATTGAGGCCGATCTCGCTCCGTCCTGACAGAAAACTCGAAACTCATCCAACCGAAGCTGGACATGGCGATCTCCCTCACCCACTGCATATGCACGACCTGCACTCAGCGCCTCCAGCACCGCTGGCACCGTTCGTTCCTTCACCGACAGGACCGTGACCAGACGATGCAGGTCCTTCCCGGCATCCTTCATTCCATGAAACGCCAACTCCCCGATCAATACCGGAACCGGACGCTGCGCATCTACCGGCACTTGAAGCAACCGATCCCAGAGTTCACCAGGCCTATTGAGGGTTCGTTCGTCCTGATAGAGCCCGCCGAAACCGGTATACCCGGTCGTCCGCAGCAACGATTCCGGGTGAGCCTCCGTCTTGACGGTGACCGTTCCCAATGGCCCGAATCCATACTCGTGAAAATCGCGCGCTTCCGTCATCGACCAGAACGACAGTCCGCCCTTGTTCGCCACATCATCAATGAGAGCCTGATAGGGACGATACCCCAGCCCTGCGTCATAGGAACTAAACGCCGGCTGACTCAACGGCCAGGCATTGGCCACCAGCGCCACCGCCAAGACGATCAAGACCACGGAAGCCATTCGCCGTGGGGATCGCCGGTCAGCCGCAGACCGGAAGGGCCTCCAGAGCCAGACGGCGGGAACGACCAACAAGATCGGCGCGCCATTTACCGCCCCTCGCCAATCGAAGCTGTAGGATCCAGGGTTTCCACTGGCAGGAAGGGACCGGTATTCCTCCGGCTTGGTCAAGCCGAGCACCAGGAGGTTGCGCTGCGCATTGTGCATCGTCAGCGTCCGTTCAACGAGAGAACCGGTCCAATAGTAATATGGCGCGACTTCAACCCCAGGCACAATGATGAGTCTCGGATGACGGCGCTGCGAGGCTGCAATCTCATCGAGATACCGTTCAATCCCATACTCCAGCACGGAGGGAACAGTGACTCGCTGTTTCAGGATACCCCGCAAAGGCCAGAGTCCATACTCATATCGCAGCGAGAAATTATCGGTCAGTATCAGGACATCCAGGCCGAGCTGCTCCGCCCTTACAGCCAAGGCCTCGACCGTCATATCGCCGGTACTGGCGGTGCTATGGACATGGAGCGTAGCCAATAGTTGTAGGCGCTCGTCCGACGCTGCGACATGCCCGACCATGCCACATAGTACAATCGCCAGCGCCATCAACGGCAGCATCAACCGCACGACCCATCGCTTCTGTCTCTCTCGCTTACCCATGAACCGTGAGCGCCTCGGCAAAGATAGATTCGATGGCATGGACCATGGAGCGCGATCCATATCGGCTATCCACGCTACGGCTCGCTGCGACGCCCAACTGCCTGGCCCACTCCGGTCGCTCGAGCATCCGCCGTAACGCCCCTGCCAATGCACCGGCATCGCCTGGCGAGACCAGCAAGCCGGTTCGTTCGTGATCGACCACGGTCGGAATACCGCCGACGCGTGAAGCAATCACCGGAAGTCCAGATGCCATGGCTTCGATCAACGCACGGCCCATCCCTTCATTCAGCGAGGGTAAGACAAACAGGTCCATCCCCGCGAGGCAGATATCGACATCCTCCCTGTGACCGAGGAGATGTACGGCATCGCGGATACCGAGCGATTCTGCCTGCTGTAACAATGCGTCCTGCCGACCCCCACTCCCGACGATCACGAGGTGAAGAGAGGGGAAATCCTGTTTCAATGCAGCGATGGCTTCGATCAGATGTTCGTGGCCTTTAATATCGGTGAGCCACCCGACCGACCCGACGACCAATGCATCCGCGGGGCAACCGAACCAGTCCGGCTGT
The DNA here is from genome assembly GCA_030684575.1 of Nitrospirota bacterium. NCBI lineage: Bacteria > Pseudomonadati > Nitrospirota > Nitrospirota bacterium. The sequence goes on from JAUXVD010000015.1 coordinate 24,358, forward strand.
TGTTTCCCGTGAGCCCTCGCCTGTCCGAACTTCTCACGATCGATCCCGCTCGGCACGACAGCGAATCGGTCAGCCCTGCCGACTGTACGATCGAGGTGGTCCTGCCGCTCCGCGTCCGTCAATGCGATCAGACGGTCTGTGATCAGGCTCAACCCTCGTTCGATCTGCAGAAACAACCATGACCGGAAGGGACCGAAATGGCCGTAGAACACATGGCCATGCGGCGTATGGACGATGACTGGCACCCTCGCCAACCAAGCTGCCATTCGTCCCACCACGCCGGCCTTCGACGTATGGGTATGGACCAATGCCGGCTGCTCTCGCCGGAAGAGGCCGATCAATTGCCACAAGGCCTGAAGATCTTTCAGCGGGTGAACGGCTCGCGTCAGGGAAGGCAGCAGCAGCCAACGAACTCCGGCCTGATCGAGTCTCCGGCAATTCTCCTCTGTCGCAGCCTGTCCACCTTGCGCATCCCACGAACCCGGATAACCAGCCACCACCAGCGGCTCGAACTGCTCAGGATCATGACCGAGGGCCGTCAACATCGTATTCTGCGCAGACCCGCCATAGTCGAGGCGCGTGATTACATGGATCACCTTCCTCGCCCCAGTCACTTGTCCGGCTTTCGAACCAGCGGCAAAGAGACGATCCAACTGCGCCGTATGGGCTTCCCAATTGAAGCGCCGCTCCACGACCTCACGGCCTTTCTTCGAAAGGCGCTCCCGCTCACCAGGCTGCTCACGGAATCGCGTCAGCCATAATCGCAAGGTCGTTGCGAGAGACCCTCCATCTGTCCCTTCTGTCACCAACAACGGATCGACCGTACTCAATACTTCCGGAATCGCGCCAACTGGCGTCCCCATCACCGGAGTGCCGCAGGCCAGCGCTTCGACCGTCACCAGGCCGAACCCTTCGAGCTGCAGCGTCGGCATCACGACCAAGTCAGAGGCCTGGTAATACTTCGCCAACTGTTCCTCCGGCACAAACCCGAGCAACTGTACGGAGTCTTGCAATCCCTTGCTGCAAATCAGCTCCTCCAATCGCTGGCGGAGAGGGCCTTCCCCGCCGATCAAGAGGAGTAGGTTCCGCCGCTCCTCCCCGAGAAGCGTCATGGCTTCAATCAGATGTTCCAACCCCATGCGAGGGACCAGATTGCGCACCGTGAACAACACGGTACGGTTCTCGGGAATTTTCAGCTCTCGCCTGACCTCGGCCCGATCCTCTGCCGGATAGAACAGGGCAAGATCGGCTGCACCAGGGACCACCGTAATGTCCTTCGGCGCAATGCCATGAGCGGCTATGACCTGCCGTTTCATGAACTCGCTCAAGACCACCACATGATGACAGCGGCGCATCACCATTCGTTCAATCCACCGTCTGGCGCGCGCGCTCAGCTTCCGTCTGATCCGTTCCAATGTCGAAGGTGCCCGCTCCGCCCTCGTGAGGTATTCCTCATGCGCCAGCGAATGACAGACATAGACCCAGCGGCCGACCCTGCGATAGCGAGACAAGATCGGACCGAGACCAGCCAACGATTGATGGATGACCCCGACATCGATAGGACCGGTCTGCCCCATCACATCGAAGGCGCGCAGGGAATTCTGTACCGACGACCAGACAAAGGCCGGCTCGCTGGTTCTGGTCACGGGATAGCGCCGTTCAGTCACGTTGCCGATCGAGCATGTCGCCTCGGCAGACTCGCAGGGAGCCCGCACGATGACGCGCACCTGATGGCCCAGCTTGGCGAGACCTAACGACTGCTGGAGAAGGACTCGCTCGGCACCGCCGATCACCCGCTCGACCGTAACCTCTGAGAACAGAACGACGTTCATGCCGCGCCCACTCCCATCGTCTGGTTCGAAACAGGCTGCGCGACCTGCCGATGCCATAGTTCCAACACCATGAGCGCATAAATCTGATCGGTGAAATTCCGTCTCCCGCTCTGATGCTCAGCCAGCAACCACTGCACATAGGAAGGATCGACATAGCCTCGCCGGCGAATCGCCTCATCGGACAACAGATCCCGGCTCATCTCGCGAAGATCCTCCCGCAGCCATCGTCCAAGCGGTAGCATGAATCCTCGCTTCGGACCAGAGACGATGCTGCTCGGCAAGAGGTCTCGCAGGGCAGACCTCATGAATCCTTTCAGCTTCCATCCTTGCAGTCTCGTGGCAGCCGGCAAGGAACAGGCAAAGGCCAGCAGATGGTGGTCGCAAAACGGCACGCGAAGTTCAAGTGAATGGGCCATGCTCATCCGATCACCCATTCGCAACAGATCGTCCGGCAGATAGGTTTGCAGATCGACACCCATGGCTCGATCGGCCGGCTCATCAGACGGCCATTGATCGAAGAGACGCCCGAGATTGTGGAGCGCCGAGCGATCGGCGACGGCCATACGCAGTCCATCGGCCAACAATGGTCCATCCCATCCGGCTGGTTGAAACGTCGTCCAGCGGAGATATTGCTCATGGAGGGGACGGTTGCCATCGAGCAGAAACCGTTTGATGCGGCCGAGCGCATTGCGGCTCCCTGAACCGTCAGATAGAGACTCTGCTCGGGCGGCGAACCAAGTACGCATCGCCACGGGAAGCGCGGCATACTGAGCTGCCGCACGTATCCCGAGATAGCGGGGATACCCGCCGAAGAGTTCATCCCCGCCGATACCGGACAGCGCGACCGTCACAGACTGCCTGGCCACCTCGGACACCAGATAGGTGGGGATGGCGGACGAGTCGGCGAATGGCTCCCCCATACCGGCCACGACACGAGGCAACAGCGAGACCGCATCCGGACGCAACAGGGCTTCCGTATGGTCGGTCCCGAAATGCGTCGCAAGGAGCCTGGCGGCCTTGAGCTCATTGTACGATTGGTCTTCCGGCGCCTCGTACCCGATCGAAAACGTTTTGATTGATCCAGGAATGACCTCGCGCATACAGGCCAGGATCGACGCGGAATCCAGCCCACCAGAGAGAAACAAGCCGAGCGGGACGTCGCTGATCAAGTGGGCCTGTACAGAGTCACGGAGCATGCTCCGAAATTGCTCCCGCTGGTCGCCCTGCTGAAACTCGACCTGGCGAAGGACCTCTTCCTCGGGACGGTAATAGCGCCAGAACTCCAACCGGCCCCGCACAATCTTGAGGGCCTCGCCCGGCCGGAGCTGATAGACCCCTTCCACCAGCGTATCGGGGCCAGGCACATAGAGCAGCGACAGGAAATCTGCGATGGCCTGCGGACGAATCCTCCAATCCGGCAGACCTTCCAACAGCGATGGGAGCTCCGACGAAAAGAGCACGCGATGAGCCGCGCCGGCATGCCCCGGTTGAACGGAGTAGTAGAGCGGTTTGATCCCCAAGCGATCGCGGACCAATAAAACGAGCTCCCGCTCTCGATCCCAGATGGCATAGGCGAACATGCCGCGCAGCCGATAGACCCCCTCTGGCCCCTCCTCTTCATAGAGATGCACCAGCACTTCGGTGTCACAATCGGACTGAAAGCGATGGCCTTTCCGGATCAACTCCTCGCGAAGTTCGCGATAGTTGTAGATCTCCCCGTTTAAAACCGCCCAGACAGAGCCGCTCTCGTTGCGAACCGGTTGATGGCCGCCGCGCGGATCGATCACTCGTAATCGCCGCGCACCCAGTGCGACGCCTGCGGCAGAATGCATCCCCTCATCGTCAGGCCCACGATGGATCAGGCGGGCAAGCATCCGCTCAAGCAGGACCGGATCGTTATCGCCCACAAGGCCACAAATACCGCACATGAAATGAGGACCCCCATGAAACGTGGCTACCGATTCTTCTCCATCACGGCTCGCTCCCGCCGGTCGTACTCGTCCCTCTCTTTTTGGTGCCGCGGCGAGACCTCCTGAGGCGGCACATCGACAGGCTCGTACCGCATATGTTTGGCAGACCCCACCGAGGTGAACATCGAGCGCACCGTGAGTGCAGCCAAGGCACCAAGCAGGCACAGTGCCACCAGCAGCCCCACAAATCTAAGTGCGCGTCTCCCTCGGAGGCTGAACCAATGAGATTGACTCATGACAATCCCTCGTTCCGCCTGGCAATGAGCTCAAATGACGGAGCCCAGACCACACGCCCGCCTGTCACCCTGTAGAGCAACTCCGCACAGGACCAGAACGCGGCCGCACCGATCCGCCACTTGAGGCGGCTCATCCAGGGATTCGCGGGAGTGAGCGGCCCTCGGCTCGGAACTGAGTTATGGATCGCGATCGTCTCCAATCCAATCCCCTGCAACAGCGAACGGAGGGCCTCTGGCGAATAGAGAAAGAGATGAAAGGCTTGATCGTAGCGCGATCCAACCCACCGAGCCGGTGTCCGCATCGGAAGGTGGAAGGCCCCGTTGGTCGCTCTGATCACCACGAGACCGGATGGCGCCAAGGCACCAGCGACCTGCCGGAGGACAGTCGCCGGACTCGCGACCGTCTCCAACACGTTCACCAACGAGATGACATCGAACGGTTCGCACTCACCGATCCGCTCCAAAGAGTCTGGAGGCAACACCGTCACACCACGACGAACCGCGCGCGCAGCGGCCCGCTTCGACAACTCCAGTCCGTAACAGCTCCATCCCGCAGACTGACAGAGGAGGAGGAATGCGCCATCCCCACAACCGACATCGAGCAGCCGCCCGGGCGGCTGCCGGTACTGGGCAAGACGACGCGCGACACTCTCGAACACCGGGTCGCGATCCGACGAGGCCTCGATCTCGCCATAGGCTTCGTCGTAGTCTTCGCGGTAGAACTCCTCAACTTTTGTGGTCAACGGCCGAGGATTCAGAAACACCAACTCACAGTCTGGGCAACGGACATACCGTCTGGTCGGCGTCTGAAACACCTTGATCGGTAGGACCTGGCTCCCACAGGGACAGGAGATCTGTTCTGTCTCCGGCATGACTGCCGTCTTCACGCGATCACCTGCCTCTGGACCGATAACGGCCCGCCCGCGTCTTGCACTGCCGCATCGAAGATGGCCGTCGTATTCGCTACCATGCGATCCGCCGTGAACTGCTCTCGTACCACCGTTCGTCCCGCGGCTCCCATCCTCGATGCCGCGACCGGATCGCTCAACAATGCTTGTATGGCCCGCGCAAGCGCCTGATGGTCTCGCGCAGGCACAAGGAGCCCCGTCTTCCCGTTTTCAATCAGCTCAGGAATACCGTTCACCATTGACGCAACGACGGGACAACCTATCGCCAGCGCTTCCAACAGCACAAAGGGAAACCCTTCAGAGATAGAGGGCAAGACGAACAGATCCGCCGAAGCCAGGATATCGGCGATGTCTGTACGGACCCCCACAAACAGGCAGGCCCGCTCGACACCCAGCTCTCTCGCCGTCCGCTGCAACGCGTCTTGTAATTCACCTTCTCCCACAAACAGGCAGCAGAGCTCCGGCCACCTGTTCAGCAGTCCTGGAAGCGCCTCCAGCAAATAGCGATGTCCCTTTGCTGCGGTCAACCGCGCGATCGTCACCAAGACTGGCCGCTGTCCCAGCCCTAACTCCCGTCTGATTTTCTGGCGATCCGGCTGTGCAGAAAAGTCCGAGGGGTCTATGCCGTTGTGGACCACTTGCACCTTCGCCACCGCGGCCGAACATTCGTCGATCAAATCACGGCGAGTGGCGTCCGAGACGCAGATGACCCGTTGGACCAGTGCGAGCGTCAGGCGAAGTGCTGCCGCATAGACCCATCGTGTGAAGACAGAAACTTCATAGTCTTTCAGTGAATTATGAACGGTTGAAATAATGACTGGGACGCCGGCCAGACGTCCCGCAATCCGCCCATAAAAGTTTGACCGGGCACCATGCGTCTGGAGAATGGTCACTCGTTCCTGAACCAACAACCGACTCAACCGCCAGAGGGCAAAAGGATTGAACAAGGGCGCCAGGTGCACGAGGTGAGTCTCCACGCCTCGCGCTTCCATCCGCCCTATAAACGAACCGGGCTCTGGACAAATCAACAGCGATCGATACCGCGTGCGGTCGAGTCGCTCAAAGAGTAGTTCTAGATATCGCTCACCGCCTCCATACGCCGCGGACCCGGCCAGTTCTGCCACCACGACCGGCATCAGGGTTTTCTCCCCAGGATCAACAGACTCCCGCGCAAATGCGGAACAAGATAAAACGGCAGCTTGGTCCAGTCGATCGCGCTCTGGCGGGCGGTCTGTTGGCAATCCTGCGTGTCTTCGCCCAAGAAAAACCTTGAGAGCGCGATCTCGAATCCGACGTGACGCAGCATCTCCGCCAGTTCATGCATCGCATATTCCCGCGCATGCGGTCGCCACTCATCGTTGGGATCGTTGTACCCGGGAGGAGCCAGCCGATCGTTGGGTGATCGGCCGACCAGCAGCTTGAAAATATTGCCGATGCGGGTGACATTCGGGGTGGTGATCACCACATGCCCACCGGGCTTCAGCAATCTGTAGGCTTCCGTCATCAAATGAAACGGCGATATCAGATGTTCGACGATCTCCAGGGCAAAGACGAGCTGTGCGGAAGAGTCCGGCAGCGGGACCGTCTCCTGGTACCCTTTCGACGTGAACTGTTGCCCGGCAGGATCGAGATTCACGGTGAGAATCTCTACATCGGCATCCTGCTTCATGAATTGCACAAACTCCGGACTCGCCATCAAACCGGCGCCGAACAGCCGCGCCGTCTTCGTCGGCTGAATCCCCCGCAAGAGGCGCAAGAGACTGCCTGGGAAGGGACCGAAATCCACAATCGTCTGAGGGCCTTCAGGAAGACGCTGCAACCCGCTTCGTAGCGCCACATGAAGGCGGTCGCGAGATTTCAAGGCATGATTCATCGGGGTCGTGAAACGCGCGTCTTCCGCGCCAAACGTTTCATACCGCGAGGGCTGGTACGCGCGCACCAGGCGATTGAACTGGCTTCTGGTAAGGTCATAACCCATTAGAATCACAGCCTCAGGAAAAGAGATTACCGATGGCGTCCAGACATTCTCGAGAGGCGAACGTGCGCCAATCCCGCCACCGACAGCACCATAAGGCACGGTAGCACAGGCAACGCATACCGGCCAGCTTCTACTGTGAATAGTACGTAGCCCGACATCAGGCCGATGGGGAACAGATAGAGGGGAAGAAGTTCCTGCCAGCGCGTTCGATGAGACCAGGCGCTCCAGACCGCCAACAGGACCAGACCAGGAATCAGGAGCAGTCGTTTCCCGACACTGTAACTAGCCACCAGCCAGCCTCGGTCTGCAACATCCTTACTGAGACTAGAGACAAATCCCTGATCTGAGTTGACCAGGTAGTAGGAATTCCCGATCCAGAAATCGAACATTCTGGTCAGCGTCAGCCAGAGGTATCGAACCGGCGCTTCTCTGATACGCGCCCAGCCCTTCTCCCGCAAGAGCTGATCGGTCGACACCTCGTACATCGCATAGGCATGAGGCAAGGGGGTAATCCCGGCGGTTTCCCAAATCTGCAACTCAGTCTCATTGGACATGGGCCAACTCCCTCGCGAGACGGGGTCACTGCCCATCCAGAGGCCGGCCCCGACTCCGGCAGACACGGGCATGACCGCATCGAACGTCAGATAGTTACGGATGGTCCAGGGCATCACGATCAGCAGACAGGCGAGCAGATACACCGTCGCAGAGCGGGTCTTGCATCCTATGGTCTCGGCTCCCCCATAGGCCAGCGCGACGACACCGATCCCCAGCAGCATCGCAGCCGGCTTACATAGCAGGCTCAGCCCGGCGAACATGCCCATGATGGCAAAGTGGCGGAGTCGTCTTGATTCGATCGAGACGATCGTCGCCCATAACCATGCGCTCATCAGCAATGTCAGCAGGCTCTCACTCCTGATCCGAGGATCGTAGGTCCAGTAGGTTGGATAGAGAAACATGACCGATGCCGCGATCGCACCGGTCCAAGAGCCAAACAGTCTCGTTCCCACCAGGTAGATACAGCTGCTTGTGCCGATGTCGAAGACGACATGCAGATAGGGCACCCAATCCGGTCTGTGACCGACCAGGTGATAGAACGCGGCTAAGACAGCGGGATAGAGAGGACCGACATGGGCCGACGGCGTGCTCCCATCCAGAGTGAACCGTCCAATCGATGCAAGATTCCAGGCCAAGGTATCGAACAGATCATCGACGGCATAACCCTGCCTTGGCGTATGGGAAATCATCCAGGCCCTGGCCAACAATCCCAGCAGACCGGCCAACAACAACAGCGCCGTGGGAGACCATCGTCCGGCTGATCGCGCGTCGTTGACCTGCGTCATTTCATGCAAATCCCGATGAGATTCGTATCGCTGGCGACGCCTTCCGTATACTCGATATCTTCCGGAGTCAGGGCTCTCAATGAGGGTCCACCCTGAAGCCGGCTGACCACACCGCCGAGCCAATGCCGAATGGGACGAGGCACGATATTACGGAGTCCGCCGGGGTCGAATCGACGCACGGAGTCCATCGATCGCTCAGCCGCTTGCAAACGTGCGCCTTGACGGCGACCGAACCAGCGGATGCTCGAAAAGTAGGGCGAGAGTATCTCGCGAAACTCTTCCTGGTTGTACTCCCGCACGTGGTAGGGATCTTCTGGCTTGTCCAGGGTACTCTTACCGTGAGGCGTAAAAATGACGAGAGTGCCAGTTTTGCGCAAGACGCGTGCGACCTCGTCCACGAACCGCCGGTCGTCCACGATATGTTCGATCGTATCTTGCGATAGGATGCAATCGAAGGATTCGTCCTGAAAACCGAGCGCACAACCGTCCATGGCTAAAAACGACGCGCCGGAATGGCCGTAGCGGGCACGGTTGCGGGCGACGATCTGAGGGGCACAGTCCACCCCGACGACTCGACCGGCCTTTCCACTCAGATAGTCGGACCCGTAGCCCGTCCCACAGGCAAGATCGAGCACATGCAACCGATCCAGCCCTGGAATCTGTTTGGCTGCCCAGACATAGCCTGACAAGTTCACGATATGTTGCGTATCGGTCGGATAGGCTTCGCGGCGTTCCATACGATCTGTCCTCTCTACCGGTGCGGTGCTGATGAATGGGCCGGCACCTGCTCGACCGGCTGCGGTGCGCTCCACAATCGGCGCATGACCGCCACACCACTCTGGATCTTCAGGCGTCGCGTCTCGGGCGCACAACCCAGCGACCGCGCCAATCGCCACCCGATGCCGACTGCAATCCACCCCTTCATGAGCCAGCGCTTAACCGGAGAAAAATGCTTCTCGACATATCGAATGCGGCTGAACTCCCACACACGTTGTAAGAAGTCACGATCTCGGCCGCTGCTCCGTCCAATCAAATGAACGATGGCCGCCTCAGCGAGATGCCGCACACGATATCCCTCATGGTGCAGGCGCCTGCACAGATCGGCGTCTTCGAAATACATAAAGAATGATTCGTCCAATCCCCCCAATTGTTCAAACAACGATCGCCGGACCATCAAGCAGGCCCCATTCGCCCAATCGACATCTTGAGATATTGTACAATCGACCGCCTGTGCCGACGCGGCAGCCGCTTGCATAGACGGGGCGACTCGATGGAACAGAGCCGAGTAGAACAGGTGGTCGCGAATAGAAGGAAACGGGAAGCAGGTTTGGTTCAGATGTCCCTCTCCTGTCCACTGTTTACCACTGACCGCCCCAACATCAGGATGCTCGTCCAGATACCTGACCATGGTCGTCAGTGCTTGATCCCTGACAAGCGTATCGCTGTTGAGCAGGAGCAGATGCCTCCCGCGACTCACCGCTCCCGCTTGATTCACCGCCTTGGCAAATCCACGATTATCCTGATTCGCAATGATCGTGATGGCGGGATAGGTGTTTCTCAATGCCGATGTCGTGCCGTCGCGTGAATCGTTATCGACGACGATCACGTCGAACCTGATTCCAGGAGTGTGGGCATGGAGCGAACGAAGACAATCCAGAAGGAGATCCTTCGTATTGTAACTCACGATCGCAATCGACAGATCGATCATCGCATCATCCATCCGTCAGTGATGCTCCCAGAGCACTTTCAACCGTGGAACCTCGATCAGCCAGAGATAGCCGCTATAGAGTCCGCCTGCGCTGAGACAGGCAGTAACTACTACCCATGAGGATGGCGTGGCTGAGGTGGCCCCAGACATCAGAAGGATCGCTCCGACAAGGGTCCCTCCAATGAGGCAGGCTCTCCCGGTCGACCAGTACACGGCGTCCACTGCCGTACCGATCAGATCTCTCGTCCCGATCCCTTGTAACAGGAGTCCCATCAGGTAACTGGCGACCAGCGCAACAGCGGCGCCAGTGAGACCAAATCTCATGGTGAGCGGCACTATCGACAACGCATAAAAGAGACATTGCCCGATCCAGCTCTTCATCTGAAGATCCGGCCGATTCGCCCCATAGTGCAGGGCGGTCATGACGCTCGAGTACCCCGCACAAACCGCGTACAAGCACAGCACCCTCAGAGGGTCGACGATGGCAAGCCACTGGGGACCGAATGCTACGGGCACAATCACCGGAGCGAACACCGCGACTGCCGAGGCCAATGGAATAAATATGAATCCCACCAGCCCCATTTGCAGTTCGAAAACACGGATCACTCCTGGTCGATCCCGTTGAAGCAACGCATAGGTGGGCATGCTGATCTGATGGATCAACACGGTGGCCCGTACGCCCAACAGCAGTGGAATCGCTAACGCGATCTGATAGAGGCCCAGCGAATCCTGACCGAGCATACGGCCGATGATCAGCTCACCCCCGCTCATGACCACGAAGATACAGAGCGTTGTGACGTTCAAATGTTTGCCGTAACTCCACAAGTATTCCCGTGCAGGACCATAGAGCGAGAGGCGCGGCTTGAACGGCGCCACCCAGAAGGACAGGATGCTGCCCACGCACATCCCCAGCAGTTGCCCAAGCAAGAGCGCCCAGACGTTTCTGAGCCACAACGCGAGTCCGATGATTGCGCCAGCTTCAATGACACGTCTGACGAGATCCATGGTGACACGAAGGCGCAGGTTGAGACTTTTTGCCACGAGTGCCATCGCCGGACTCTGCAATCCCTGCAGCACGAGCAACCAGGCATGGACTCGTAACAGCGACGCCAGTTGAGGCATCTGCATGACCTGACCGATCACATCGGCCGTGGCCCAGAGGCAGGCAGCCATGGTGACTCCCCGCGCGATCGCGATGGTCCAGGCGACCGCCAAATCCTCACGGTCAACCTCAGTCTTGGTAATCAACGCCGACTCAACACCCAGCTCGCTGATCATCATGAAGGCCAGGACGATGGTTGCGGACGCCGCCATGACGCCGAAATCGGCAGGACTCAAGAGTCGAGCCACCACCATGAGCTGAATCGCTGCGATCACCTTATCCAAGACAAATCCAGCCCCAGCCCATCCACCGGCCTGGAGAATCCGATGGCGGAGACGGAGTGGAACCGGCGCTACCAGGCCCTGCTTCATCTGAGAGTCCGTGATCGTCATCTCGCCCTGTGTCATCATGCTGTCCGCTGCGCTGCGGCATGAGCCGCGACACAGACCTGCTCCAACTCTTGTGCACGCGCTGCCCAGGTATGGGACTGCACCACTGCCATCCGTCCACGGTCCCCCATTGTTGCCCGCGCATCCGGGTCTTCAAGCAAGCGGAGCAACTGTCGAGCCAAATCCTCTGCATCCTCAGGCTGTGCTGCGAGCCCACAACCGATCGCCTCCACCGTCTCTCCGTACCCGGGGCCGGCTGTCGTCACAACAGGCCGCCCACAAGCAAGATATTCCCATAGTTTCATGGAATCGCCGGGATAGGATCGTGTGTGACGATGCAAGACGACACAGACATCGCAGGCCGCAATCCATGTCGGCACCTGGGCCCAGTCGGCCCGACCGACAAAACGGACAATCTCCGTCAATCCCCGTTGCCGAACCAGTTCTTCGAGCGCAGGCCTTGTCTGGCCGTCTCCCACCAGCAAGAACGTGGCAGTGGGCACCTTGTCACAGACCAGCTCCACTGCTTCAATCAACGTCTCCAACCCGTGCCACGGAAAGAATCCTCCGACAAATCCGATATAGGGGCCTGAGGCAGGAAGGCCGAGGACCTGTCTCGCCGCTCCATGCGATTGAGGGTGGAACCGATCCCCATCGACCCCGTTACGAATGACGAAACATCGCTCTGGATGGACGCCCCAAGACTGCTGCATCTGTGTGACGATCTCGCCGCAGATACTCACCACCGCCTCCACACGGTGCGTCGCAGCTTTCAATGCCGTACGAAGCACCCACCGTATGAGCGGAAACCGCCAGAACCCTTGCACTTCTTCCTCCGGGAATCCGTTGACGAACAATACGCTCGCACAGCGATGGCCGGACAAGGCGAGCAATGGAGCCATCTGCCCTGGCGAATCGAACCAGAGCAACACCTCCGGTCGCCACGTCACCAGTTCTTTCCGGAGCACAACCCATGACGCGACCAAAAATGAAAATGGCCTGAGTCCGGCCACCCGCCAGACCCGAATAGGATGGAACGACAGCGAGGAAAACTCCTGCGCAAGTCGATGGCCGTGAGCAGGCTGAGGGCCCAGAATTTTAATGGTATGGCCGCGTAACGAAAGAGCCTTGGCAAATTCTAAAACCTGCCTGGCTCCGCCTGCTGCAATACTCAGGTCTTCATCACAGAACAGAAGAATGCGCATGTTGTATCGGGACCTGCCTGGCGGCAAGCCATTCTTTCAAACGAGTCGTGAGATGCGTCCAACTATAATCCTGCTCAATGAAACGACGGCCCTGCATGGCCATATCAGATTGCCGTTCCCCATCGTCCAGTAATGCCACCACCGCTTCAGCCAATGAAACTGGATCGTCAGGCGGAACCAATGTGACTCCGGCCTCAACAGAAAATGTGGCAGAGACTGAGGGAATCGCGCTGGCAATCACGGGCCTTCCGCAGGCCAGGTAATCGAACACTTTGACCGGAGATGTTTCCCCCCTATCTCCTCGGAATGGAGCCAGACAGAGCGTCATCGCACCGATCCAGGTCGGAACCTCCCGATAGGGTATCCTGCCGGCCCAGGTAATGCACGAAGTCAGTGCCAAGTGGTCTGCTTGCTGCTTCAACTCCGGCGCGGCTTCTCCATCACCGACTAACAAGAGATGCACAGAGGGTCTCGTCCGCCTGACGATAGCCATCGCCTCCAATAAACACTGCAGCCCTTGATAGCGATAAAAGCTCCCGACAAAGCCGATGTACTCCCTCTCGGGGTCTAACCCAAGTCGATGCCGACATGTCGTGGCATCCTGAGGAGCAAATAGGTCGGTATCCGTCCCGCTCGGTACGACGGCCACTCGTTCAACAGCAACCCGATAACGGTGAATAACGAGCTCCCGCAACCCATCGGTCAAGACCACGACCCGATCGCAGCGCCTGAGTGCCCACGACGCCAGCCAATGTTTGAGCCTCTGCTTGAGCCCGCGGTCGGCCCCCGACCAATCGGGCACCGGCTCCCCATTCACTTCACAGACACATTGCGCGCCGACGAGTCTCGCAAACAGTAACGGATGAGGGCTGTCCATCCATCGGTAATAGACGATGTCGGGTTTCGACTTGCAGGCTTGGACAAGTCCGACGAGGCAGGACAGCACTGCATAGGACAGCGGTCGCAGGACCGGCCAAGAAAGAAGGGGGATCGGCGCGGTCGAAAAACCACGTTGCAGCAACGAGGACCGGTATCGCGGGGGGAGCACCGTCACGCGGTCGCCTTGCTCGACGAGCTGGCGCGCCAACGTCCAGATCCTGACGAGCCCGACGGGATCGGATGGCGCATCCGGCTCATACCAGTAACAGAAGATGAACCATCTCATGCCTGCGCTCGCTGAAAGGTACCGTCTGTTTGCTCCGATGTCAGCCGTGGCAAGATCATGACGAGTCCCGCACAGAGCCAGAATGGTTCCATGATACGAATGATGATGAAGGTATTGGCTCCCACGCCATGCGCCAGCATCGCCACCATGCCGAGCAGCAACCCATGGGCCAATCCTTTACAGAAGGGATCCTGTTCGGACAGGAAGGTCTCCCGCGCGCGGCGCCACAAGCGGACGATCAGGAAGATGAACGCGACCATACCGGCGAGACCCGTTTCGCCGAGAATTTTGACATATTGCGCGTCCGCCCAGGCATAGCCGGTGACCCCTCGCCCGAGCAGAGGGCTATGCAGCCAATCCTTCAGCACATATTGCCAGGAGCGCAGCCGCTCAGTCGTGGACAGGTCCAACCCGACATGCCCGACTTTGATTTCACCGCCGTACTGCCGCCCGAAAAACGTCTCGTTGACGCGGTTTTTCACGTTGTCCGGCACAACAAACGGGAGGGCCACGGCGAGCAGGAGCATCAGCGCGAGCACACCGGGTCTCCGCCATTGCGTCGCAGCGACAGCCAGCATCAAGACTCCCGCAGCCAGGTACGATGAACGAGACAACGTGGCCATCAGCGCGAGACTGATGAACCCCATCAGCAACACGAGTAACACCCGAATCGGATTGGACTTCAAGTGGAGAAACAGGCCCATGACGATGGCCATGATGAAGACCAGATACCCGCCGAGGGTATTGGGCTCTCCGCTCTCCCCTTCAAACGGCGCACTCGCCCGTTGTCCGCTCGAAATTTGAAGAATCGCATAGACACTGATCACGAAGCAGGTGGCAAGCAACGCGGTGACCAAACTGACGACCTGCCGTTTGGTCGACACATGGTTGACCACCATAAAGAAGACGAAGAAATATTCAAAGTATTTCAGGATGAAGAAGAATCCCGTCAGTGGACGGACCCGGCCGGCGATGACACCCAGCAACGTGGCAAGTACGCAAGCCAGCATGTAGTAGGCGATCGGACGGTTGAGTGGCGTCTCGCGAATGAGAGCCAGATCGCGGTAGATAATCGTTTTGACCAACCAACTGAATCCGATAATCACCAGCAAGAGGTCGTCCACACGCAATGAGAGGTCACGCGCCCCGACGCCTCTCCCGGCCACCTGCCCGATCGATATTTCAGGAGAGAGCAACATGGAGAAGATGAGCAGGAAGAGCGCGGCGGGAACCGAAGTGAACGCGATCAAGACGATGAGAAAGCCGAAGACGACCTGGATGCCGACCATGGGAGTCGTCAGCGTGAGGCCGAACGCGAGTACGGCGGCCAACACCGAAACGATGACGGCATCTTGCGGTTTCACCAATGACGCATGCATGGAATCTCAGCTCCTAGCGCCGCGTCAGCGATATTCGTAGCGGTACACGCCATAGTCCGGCGTGACTTCGGACTTCACGTTCGTCAAGACGATGCCCATCACATTGGCCTGCGCATGGTCCAGGAGGAACTTGGCCCGCTTGAGGGCGTTCCGACCGATGCGCCCGACTTGGTAGACCAGAATTGTCCCATCGACGCGCGAGCTGAACGCGACCGCATCGGTGACCGGAAGAATGGGAGGCGAATCGAAGAGCACGAGATCGTATTCCTCATTCATCTCATTCACGAGTGTTTTGATCTTGTTCATGTTAAGGAACTCGTTGGGATTGCCGACCTCAGACCCGCTGGTGAGGATGTGTAGATTATCCAATCCCGGCGTACTCATCACACGATCGACTCCCATCGGGCCGAGCATGAGATCCGTGGCGGATCGGACATGGTGACGCCAGGACGTACTGCCGACCAGGGCATCCGCCAAACCAGGAACCCGTTCGAGGCCAAGCCGCTGGTGCACAATCGGCCGCCGAAGGTCTGCGTCGACAAGTAGGACTCGCTGCCCCTCCTGGGCGAGCGTAATCGCCAGGTTGGTGACGCAGGTGCTCTTGCCTTCTCCAATGCCGGCACTGGTAAAGAGGATGGATTTGACCTTTCGATCCATACTGGCGAACTGAATATTCGTCCGCAACGACCGCAGACTCTCCGACAGCACGGATTTCGGGTCGATCAGACAAATGAGTTTCGAGAAGTTCTCAACGGTCGATGCAGTGGCACGGGCTGGAAGCCCCGCACGTGCGGCTTCCTCCATTTCCTTCGCGTCGAACTGCGGGATGACGCCCAGGACCGGCACCTTGAGAAACTCCTCAATGCCTTCGATCGTCCCGATCGAGGTATCGAACGATTCGCGTGCGAACGCGACCACGATCCCGAGAAAGATTCCCATCAGCGAGCCCACCATGAGGTTCAGCTGCGTATTGGGTGCATTGATCGGTCCGCCTGGCATGATCGCCGGCGCCACGATCGTGACCTCCTCGATCTGTTCCGCACTCTTGATCTGCAGCTCTTGATGCTTGGCCTTGAGCGTCGCCAACAGGTCGGCGTTGACTTTCACCTCACGCTCGAGCCGGCTCATTTGAATCGCCGCGCGAGGGAACTGCAAATACCGGCCTCGGTAACGATCCCGCTGATCCAGAAGTGTCGCCTCACGATCCTGCATGGTCTTGAGCTTGGCTCGAAGTTCGAGGACCATCTCGCCCCTGACGTTGTCGATCTTCTGCTGCTGTTCGCGAACTTGCGGATGATCAGTCGTGTAGTTGATCAGAAGGGTGTTGCGTTCCTGAATAAGGTCGAGGAGTCGTTGATTCAGGATCGTGAGCAGCGCATTCTGCTCCTCCGTGAAGATCCGGCCGGTTTGATTGCCAATCACCGCATCGGTTCGATTGAGCACCGAGATCTGCCGCTCGCCTTCCGCCCGCTTTCGCATGACCTCATTGTGCTGTTCTTCCAGCTTGGTGAAGGTCTCCAGCGCAGCGCGTGCCTCATCGGTCAGAAAGACCTGGCCCTCGCGTTCTCGAAAAGCCCGAAGCGCGTCTTCTGCATTATTCAACTGCTTCTCAAGCCCGGCCAGCTGTTCCTCGACAAATCGCCTCGATTCCATCACGAGCCGATTTCGGGTCATGATGTTTTCCATCCGATAAGCAGTCGCCACGGAATTAGCCGTCTTCTCCGCCATCTCCGGACGATCAGAGGTCGCGGTGATACGAATGATGTTCGTATCACCCTCCCGCTGCGTCTTAATCTCCTGCCCAAGGTTATAGACCATGTTCAGGTACACCGCCGACCGCTTCTCTTCCGCCGTCACGCTGGCTGGCACCAGCCCTAATTCCATCGCCACGCGCTCCATGACCGGGAACCCACGGATAAACTCCGTCTGTGAGTTGAGATCGTTGGCGTTGGAGAACGACATGGTCTCGATTAGTTGTTGCGCGACGGTACTCGTTCGGTCGAACTTCACCCGCGCCGATGCTTCATAAAGCGGGCTCGGCTTGAACATTTCCGAGAATAAGAATGTGAACAATACGACCAGACCGGCCGCCAGCAGGATGAGATACTTCCGCTTCTTGACGATCAGCCAGTAATCGATGACGTTGAGTTCGTATTGGGCCATAGGGTCAGCGTCCTTCTCTCATCTCGATTGTGACGATCATCGCCCCAACAACGTGGGAATAATAAATGCCGGGTAGAATGGGGCAATCCCAGCAGAAATAATCGGCATGATCAATCTCCCAGCTTCGGACGCGTCGCCCAGATGCTGACGCGGCACAAAGACGATGTCGTTTTCTTCCAACGCGAGATTCCTCGTCATATCGCCATAGGTAAATGCGCGCGCAAGATCGGCCATTAACATGTTCGGCTTTGAGAGGTCGCCGCCCCGGATCACCCGAACTTCTTCCATCAATGCCGTCTCATGATACATGTCGACCGCAGCAAGGGCCTGCATCACGGTCATATGCCTCGACATGGGAACCATCCCGGGCTTCTTCACATCCCCGAAGACGAAGACACGCTTGACCTTTAAGACCTTTTTCTTCAGCACCACTTGTACACGAGGTTGTTTCATATAGGGGATCGCCGCTTCTTGAACCCGGGCTTCCGCCACTGCCGCGGTCATGCCTCCGACATCCACTTCCATGAACCCCACAGAAATATTTCCGTTCTCCCGGACCACGCTGGAGAACTTTTCCTCGCCGGCGCCGCGGCGAATCACCACCTCGAGCGTATCACCGGTTTCGACTGGCGTTTCCGCAGTCGGGACCGTTTCATCGGCATAGACATCTCCCTTCGGCAACGGCGGGACCACCGTTCCGGGAGGACTGATGGCCGAAGGAGGCAACGAGGAACTCGCCGGATTGTGGCATCCGATGAACGCCACCGCGAGGATCGAGCCGGCCCCTAGAACAGCTATGAGATGTCGGGATATGAGCTGTCGCACGTTCTCATCTCCTCTTGTTTTATCGCGGATCAACCGATAACGCACCGATAGGCATCACTTCCACAATATGCAGAGATGTATCGGCCCGCAAGTCCACGGTCTTTGATAACGGTGATTGACCAGAGAGAGCCTGTTGCGAAATCTGTAAAATCGGACGCAACGGATACTGGCGGTTCAGTTGAAACACGACTCCGGTTTCCCCGGTATTCAAGCGAACGGCCGTGCCTAAGGGGTAGATCGAGAGTTGATCGATCAACGCCTTCAGGAGATGATGCGGAAACACCGTTTTGCATTCGGCGAGCAATGTACGAATCGCCCGGTGGGGGGACCCCCCACTTCGATTGGGCCGCACGCTCATTAACGCATCGAACACGTCTGCCAGCCCGATGATCAGCGCGACTTCGTCGATCTGTTTCCCCGATAATTGTCTGGGATAACCGCTGCCGTCCCATCGCTCATGCTCTTGAAGGATGACCGTTCCCACCCAAGGATAGACGTCTCCGGCTTCCTTGAACACATGAGCCCCATGCTGTGGATGCTCCTTCATCTGTTTGCGTTCTTCCGCTGTCAACGTCCCAGTCTTGTACAGCAACGAGTCTGGTAGGGCGAACATACCGATGTCGTGCAGCAATCCGGCCAAAGCAACCCGTTCGAGCTTTGCTGGCTCATACCGAAGGGCCTCCGCAATCTTCACACTCACAATTGCAACGTTTACGGCATTTTTGATGAGATAATCGCCGGCCTCGTGCTGTAGAACAGTCTGGATCAGCTTGTCATGAGCGCCGATAGCCGCCACGATACCGGATGCGATTCTGGCCATTTCATCAACTGACCAGGGTTGTCTCGCCTGGACCGCTCGTTTGATTCCCTGGAGTTCCTGGCATGCCCGCTGATACCAATTGATCTCTGGAACAGACGATGCCGGTGTGGAGAGTGAAACAGGAAGGCCGGTCGGCGCAACCGAATGAATGGGATTTTTCGCATCAGGACCAAGGGCGTTCTGACTTGACTGCTCTCGTAGAAGATCGGTTAACCTTGTCACGTTTCCCCCGGCTTCCCTCATACTCAAATATGCCACATACGACTATCGGCTATTCGCCCGTCTCCCGACGGGAAAAGGCGTGACTGGCTTCTCTTCCATCTTGGCAAACTCTCGTTCTAACATTGCCCTGATGAAGCCACTGGTGGTGTATCCCTGTTGTTTCAGGTTATCGAGCTGGGTTTTGAGGTCGATCGGTAACTGAATCACGATACGTACGAGTTTTGGCATACCCTAGCTCCCTTAAAAATAGGCACACAGATCCTAAGTCACCACGAATGAATGCACATGCTATGCCTTGCTAGCAGATGATGAATAATGAACAAAATTGAAGCCTTATGCTATGAAGACTTCTCTGGGGGTAAAGGGAGGGACGAAATTCGTCTTACCAGGACGTGAAATGTGCACTCTCTCATGCTCCGGCCGGCCCGAGAATCGAACCAATAGTCAGGTGGGGGCTTTCACGCCATGCGGCAGGGTGCCGCATTACCGATCGTGCCACTGATTCCATAGCCGAGTCCAATTCGCCCGTTCACAGGCCCACAAGCACGAAGCGCTATCCGTCGGCTGCCACTGCAAGTCGCGTGTTCGATGCACATGAAGTGTCGCCTCGGAGATTCCTCCGTCAAACCACAGCCCACCGTCTCGATCCGTTCGCAATACGATACTCCCTTCCTCGACATATGCAGCAAGAACCGCGGCTGCCGGATGTCTGTATGAATTATGGCGACCGGCTGAGAATACCGCATACTGGGGATGTACTGAGGCCAACCAGTCGCGATTCAACGAACTCACCGCCCCGTGATGAGGCACCTTAAGTACCTCGATCGGACCATGAGGCGTCGATCGCATCATTCTCGACAAGCCATCTCGCTCGACATCCGCAGCAAAGAGCATGGTATGCAGACCACAGGTCAGGCGCGTCGCCACCGATCGATTATTGAGCCCATGTCCGCCCACCTGGCTATCCTGGAGCAGTCCATCGCGAGGCTCTTCCGCTGACGGGTTGAGGGCCACCATCCGACAGGGGCCGGATGCCACAACCTCCAGTCCTTCTCTGACGACCCCTTCTTGTAGACCTCGATACGCCAACGACTGCTGCAGCCGTTGATAAAACAATTCTGCTCTGGCCTCTCCCGATCCCCAATAGTGCCGGACATTGAAATGGCGGACTACCCAGGCAAGACCACCCACATGATCAAGCTGGGGATGCGTGCCAATAACCTGGTCGATGGTGCGAATTCCACGGCTCCAGAGAAACGGAGCAACTACCCCACGGCCCATGTCGAATCGCTCATACGTCGCCCCCCCATCGATCAAAACGACCTGACCATCAGGTAGCTCGATGACCGCGCTATCACCCTGGCCGACATCAAGAAACGTGACTCGGAAATGATCCCCATCGGGAAATACTCGTGGTGACCAGGCCCACCAGAGTAATACCAGCAGCACTCCGGCACGGACACCCCATCGTATGGGCACCAGGCCTACTCGTTGCCACAACAACACAAGACATCCGTAGAACAGCACTATGGTAAGCATCGATGGAGCCGCCACATGCCATTCCCCTCCAGGCAACGTTGACAGGAGGCGAACCGCATCCACGAAGGATTCGAGTAACCACTGGTTCAGCGAAGCCATGGGCAGCTGCGTTCCCCCGACCAAGATATGCCAGATGCCTGCGGCCAGTCCGATTGGAACCAGCAGAATACCCATCACCGGGACCGCCAGCACATTGGTGAAGACACCAAGCCAGGGCAACTGATTGAAGTAGTAGGCCACAAGAGGAAGCGTGACGAGGGTGACCACTCCACTCATCAACATCGAGTTCCTCCCCCATTGAACGCAGGTCATCAGGAAAGACGGCGCAGCTGGTAGTTCTTCTACGTCAACAGCGGTATGCCAAGAGAGCCATCCGGCAATGGCGATGACGGACACAAACGAGAGTTGAAAGGAAATGTCGAATAGCGCCTGAGGGTCGTGCAACAGGATCACAACCGCAGCGGCAGAGAGGGCATGGAACAGACGACGATCCTGGCCACGCCAGATCGCACTCAGCCCCACAGCCACCATCAACAGCGAGCGCATCGTTGCCAGCTCCGCCCCGGCCAAGCAGGCATAACCAGCCACTGGAATAATGGTACAGACCGCAGCCACGCGAGTCGGCGTGATGCGCCGGGACAGCGCCAGCAACCAATCCGCAGGCAACAGAATCACGCCCCATCTGACCACCGCAAAGATGAGCACCGCGACAAGGCCCAAATGACTTCCTGAAATTGACAGGAGATGGACCGTCCCGGTTACCATGAACTGATCGCGCAGGTCCGGGTCCAAATACCCCCGATCACCGATGATGATGCCTAGATACAGCCCCAGTGCCGGTTGTGGAAGGGTCTGCAGCGCAGCGAGCCGGATACCACTCCTCCACCGATCGAACTGATTCCAGATCGCCCACCAGGCATGCGCGCGCCCAGACTGAAGAAGCTGCACCGCATCAGCTCCCGTCACCGTACCGATGACATCGATCCCTTGATGCTCAAGGTAGACCGCATAATCGAATCCGCCAGGATTCAATGACCCGCTTGGAGGGCGCAACCGAGCCTGAAAGCGGATCCGATCCCCTTGAAAGAAGAGTCGATCAGGAGTCCGCCAGGTCAGCCGAACATGCCTGATTACTCCTGAATATCCCGAAGAATCATCCGGTTTGACGATCATCACCAGTCGATCAGACGACTGTTGCACCGGTACCACAATACGACCGATCACTTGGGTCATCGTATCGGAAGGAGGCTCGACCATCGGAGCATGCAGAGGCAGGTGTACGGCGAGACTCCAATAGACGACGCCTGCCAAGAGCGCGCCGTAAAATCCTATCGCCTGGAGGCTGGAGAATCGATTGAATCGTTCGAAGAAGGTGCTGCCACAGGCAGCGAGAAAGAGGAGGCATGAAACGGACAGAGGGAAATAGGAAACCCGAGATCCGACGAAGAGCCCGATAATGAACGCCACAGTGAGGGACGGCAGCATGAGCCTCCCTCAACAAAATTGGGGAAGACGACAACTCTACCCTAAATGCGCCTTGACGACGTCGACCAGCCGATTGGCCACATCACGAATTGTATCGTCACGTTCTCCTTCGACCATCACCCGCAACAACGATTCGGTCCCGGAGTAACGCACCAACACGCGTCCACTTCCATTGAGCCGCTGCTCACCCTCACGGATAGCCTGTTGCAGTTCCGGAACGGTATCGAGTTTCGGTTTCTTCGTCACCGCCACGTTAAGCAATACTTGTGGCACCGCCGTCATGGCTTTGGCTAACTCTGACAACGGTTTGCCCGTGCGCTTCATCAGCGAGAGAACTTGTAATGCCGAGAGCAACCCGTCACCGGTCGTATTATGATCCAGGAAGATGAAATGGCCCGACTGCTCCCCCCCGAAGTTGTACCCCTCAGCAGACATCCGTTCAAGCAAATATCTGTCACCGACAGCGGTTCGCGCCAGCGTAATACCCGCTTTCGTCATGGCAAGCTCCAGTCCGAAATTGCTCATGACGGTCCCTACTACCGTTTGCTTCGCCAACTGGCCCTGACTATGAAGGTCCAACGCCAACATCGCCATGATGTGATCGCCATCCACAACAGTCCCCTGTTCGCAGACGAAAATGGCACGATCGGCGTCCCCGTCCAAAGCGATGCCAATGTCGGCGCCCTGCGTACGGACGGCCTGCTGCAGCAGTTGCGGGTGGACAGCCCCACAGCCGGCATTGATATTCATCCCGTCCGGTTTATCACCGATCACTTCGACCTTCGCCCCGAGCTCGCGCAGTACTTTCGGCGCCACCTTATAGGCTGCGCCGTTCGCACAATCCACCACCACTTTGATTCCCTGAAAATCGAGTTGCTTCGGCAACGATCGTTTGACGAACTCGATATACCGCCCTTCGGCATCATCGATTCGATAGGCCTTCCCAATGGCATCGGCCGTCGGCCGGAGGTGGGCAATCTCATTCGAGACGATCAAGTCCTCGATACGCGCTTCCATCTCATCGGGCAACTTCAATCCATCGTTGGAGAAAAACTTGATGCCATTGTCCTGATAGGGATTGTGCGAAGCCGAGATCATCACCCCTGCATCGGCTCGAAGACTCCTCGTCAAGAACGCAATCGCAGGAGTCGGCATTGGACCGACCACCAACACATCAACACCCATCGAGCAGATCCCGGAGATCAATGCCGACTCCAACATATAACCAGAGATACGAGTATCTTTGCCGATCACGATCTGATGACGTCCCGCGCGACGCATAAACAAATGCGCGGCGGCCCGTCCAAGCTGCATGGCCATTTCGCTGGTCATCGGATCAAGGTTGGCAACCCCTCGAACTCCGTCTGTGCCGAATAATTTACGCATGCTGAGCTTTCATGTGTACGGTCGTTTCCTGACTGATTGCTACGGTCACTTGCATCACATCTTTCATGGCAGTCACATCATGCACGCGAAGGATCCCTGCTCCACGCTCGACTGCCATCGCCACCGCCGCCGCCGTCGCCCACTGACGATCCTGAACCGGTCGATCCACAAGCTGTCCAAGAAACGTCTTGCGTGACACGCCCACCAGTAATGGACAGCCAAAACATGCGAAACGGTGAAGTCGGGCCAACAGCGTAAGGTTATGTACGAGCAGCTTACCAAATCCGATGCCAGGATCAAGCACGATTTGTCTTTGCCCGATACCATGGGTCGTCGCGAAACGAATTCGTTCCTCAAAAAATGCGACAACCTCGCCGACCACATCCTCATACTGCGGAACCTGTTGCATCGTGCGCGGCGTGCCTTGCATGTGCATGAGAACAATCCCGGCACCCGTGCGGGCAATGACCTCGACCATCGCAGGATCGCCCCGCAAGGCGGTGACATCGTTCACCAATACGGCCCCTGCATCGAGGGCCGCCTGTGCGACCGCAGCTTTCGAAGTGTCGATGGAAATCGGAACCGTGACGGCTCTTGCAACAGCGGTTACCACGGGAATCGCACGACGGAGCTCTTCTCCCTCATCGACGGGTTCGGCGCCAGGGCGCGTGGACTCAGCGCCGATATCCAGGAGATCGGCCCCTTCTTTCACGAGTTGAATGGCATGGGCGACGGCGGCCTCCGCATCAAAATAGCGGCCACCGTCAGAGAATGAATCCGGCGTCACGTTCACGACCCCCATGATCAATGGCCGGCCTGGAAATTCGATCAGCCGATTCTTCGCTTGCAGCGTCAATGTCCGAAGATCTAACACCCCACGACTGCGCCTCCACCTATGTAGATTAACCACGCGACCAGAAATAGCCACTCATCGTAGCCGCATCTGGATACCTGTGACAGCTGACCATCGCGAGAAGAAATTCCTTCTCACCTATCGTCTTGCGGATGTACTGTCCGGGACCCCAATGCCCTGAGATGGAGTCCCGGAATCAGTGGCTGATATTAGGCAGGAACTGTTTGCGATGTGGACTGCGAAATGATCTGGTCGATATCAGTTGAGTCGAGCACTTCTTTTTCCAAGAGTGCTTCCGCCAAGCCCTTCAAGCTGGCCATGTGCTCTGTAAGCAACCGCTTTGCCCGCTCATAGTTCTCCGTCACAAGCCGTTTGACTTCCTGGTCAATCTCCAACGCGATTTGATCACTAAAATCACGCCGGCTCCCAAGCTCTCTGCCGAGAAACACTTCTTCCTCTTTCTTGCCGAATGTCAGAGGGCCCAATTTTTCACTCATGCCCCATTCACAGACCATCTTCCTCGCAAGATCCGTCGCCCGCTCAAGATCGTTCCCCGCTCCGGTCGTAATGTGCTTCAACACCAACTCTTCCGCCACACGCCCACCCATGAGAATGGCGAGGTTGTTATACAGGAACTCCTTCGAGTAGTTGTGCCGATCATCGGTGGGGAGCTGCATCGTCACTCCCAGCGCACGGCCCCGTGGAATGATCGTGACTTTATGCACCGGATCCGTCCCAGGAATCAGCTTGGCGATCAACGCATGCCCGGCTTCATGATACGCCGTTGTCCGCTTCTCCTCATCGCTCAAGATCAGGCTCTTCCGTTCGGCCCCCATCAGCACTTTGTCTTTGGCCATCTCGAAGTCGACGACTTCCACTTCTTTTTTATTCTGTCTTGCGGCCCAGAGTGCCGCTTCATTCACCAAATTCTCCAGGTCGGCCCCTGAGAATCCAGGTGTGCCACGTGCAATCTTTTCTAGCTCCACGTTCGTGGCAATCGGAACCTTTTTTGTGTGCACCTTGAGAATTTCAGTGCGGCCACGCAAATCAGGGCGATTGACAACAACTTGCCGATCGAAGCGACCAGGCCTGAGCAAGGCAGGGTCGAGCACATCCGGCCGATTGGTCGCCGCGACCAAAATGACGCCTTCTGTCGTATCGAATCCGTCCATCTCGACGAGTAATTGGTTCAACGTCTGTTCACGCTCGTCATGACCTCCGCCCAACCCCGCTCCACGCAGCCGGCCAACGGCATCGATTTCATCGATGAAGATGATACAGGGCGCATGTTTTTTCCCCTGCTCGAAGAGATCGCGAACACGGGATGCGCCAACGCCGACGAACATTTCCACGAAGTCTGATCCGCTAATGCTGAAAAACGGCACGCTGGCTTCGCCGGCAATCGCCTTGGCTAACAATGTCTTTCCCGTGCCGGGAGGACCGACGATTAAGACACCCTTGGGAATGCGTCCGCCAAGCTTTTGAAACCGGCGCGGGTCCTTCAGAAACTCGATGATCTCAAGCACTTCTTCCTTGGCTTCATCGACGCCTGCAACATCGGAGAACATCACCTTCTTCCGCTCTTCGGTCAGCAGACGAGCGCGGCTCTTCCCGAATGAAAGCGCCTTGTTGCCCCCCATCTGCATTTGCCGCATCAAGAAAAACCACAAGCCCAGGAACAGGACAAACGGCCCCCAGGTTACCAGGAACGTAATATACCAAGGGCTTTCATCCGGTGGCTTCGCCTCAATTTGTACGCCACGCTCCCGCAACACCTTTACCAACTCAGGATATTCCACCGAGTACGTGCGAATACGGGTCTTGTCTTTCAGCACGGCACTGATATGGCTCGACTTAATGATGACTCGCTCGATCTCGCCCTTATCGAGCTTGGCCATAAACTCACTAAAAATGACATCTTCTTCAGGCGCATGGGTTGGTACGCTGAACAGGTTGAACAGCAAAATCATGAAGAGGCCGACGACGACCCAGAATAGTAGATTCTTTGCCCTGGAATTCATCCAGATCTCCTTGTGGATGGCACGCTTAATTGGTGAGAAAAACCAAGCATTTTGATGATGCTACCACATGCCCATTCATACTGACAACCGTACGACCATCCGCTTACTCTTGATCCTCCTCCACATCCAACACGGCCAGATAGGGAAGGTTTCGATACTTCTGTTGATAATCAAGCCCATACCCAATCACATACTTATTGGGAATATTGAACCCCACGTAATCGATGGTGACGTCGATGGTCCGTCGATCGGGCTTGCTCAACAACGTACAGACTTTGATCGAACGGGGTTTCTTCTTCGCCAAGGTCTTGACCAGATATTGAACGGTCAGTCCGGAGTCGACGATATCCTCAACCAACAAGACATCTTTGCCCTTGATATCCTCGGTCAGTTCGGTGACCATCTTCACTTTACCGGATGTTTTTGCCCGGGACCCGTAACTGGTCACCATCAAAAAATCCACCCGCATCGGGATCCTGATTGCGCGAGCCAGATCGGCATAAAACGCGTAGGCCCCTTTCAACACGCCGACCAAGACGAGATCCTTCCCGGTATAATCGGTCGTGACCTGCTTGCCCAATTCACGAATCCTCGCACGCATTTCTTCCTGCGTCACGATCGGTCGACCGAAAATCCGTTCCATGCTCCCTCTACTCCTTCTCTATGTCCCTATGGCTTACCGATACCACCAGACAGCTGGTTGTCCCTTGACGGACCGCGAACCGTTCATCCTGACGCATCCCCACGACCCATAGAATTCCTTCTGGCGCGACCAACAATGGAATCTCCTCCCGCCGGCAACGCGCAATCTTCCGATCGGTAAAGAAATCTTGAATCTTCTGACTCTTGCCCCTCATCCCTCGAGGAGAGAATCGATCGCCGGCTTGCCAGGACCGAACCAGAAGCGGCTCCGAGCAACGGTCGGCATCGAACAAGGTTCGCTGTACAGACGAACCCACGTCTCCCTGCTCCGCAGCATGGCGAGCCATACGTTGTACATGAATTTGCTGATTCGTTCTAGCCCAATAGACCGTTGACGGCACTGAAAGCAGCAGGCTCTCGTCCCTCCCCTGGCCCGAACCAGCCCCCACCTTGTCCACCCTGCCTACGGGACGAAATTGCACGGACCCCTGATCCAGAGTCACGAGGGCCTGTGCCAACGACAGCCGAACTCCGGTCTTTCCCTTGAGCAAAACATGCCGAACCGACTCCACAACCTGAAGGCTGCTTGCGCGCCCCTCTTCGTCATAGGTTCGTAAGATTGCCCGGACGAGCCGCCGCTGAAGTGCAACCGGCAACTCCATGAAGGCCTGGAGATTGACTCGTTGCACGCCTCCCAAATCAGGACTCACGAGCGCCTGTACCAGATCCCTCGTCACCTGTTCCAAATACCGTTCGTCTTCACGCACGACATCTGCCTGTCGCTGCAGCATACGGACGGCAGCCGGAGCCAACTGAGTGATCACTGGAAGGAGGACGTTCCTGATCCGATTACGATAATAGAGCGGCTTCTCATTGCTCGAGTCACGGCGGTAGGTCAGTCCTTCATGACCCAAATAAGTCAACACCTCATCACGAGTGGAGGCCAAGAGCGGGCGAATGATTCCATCCTCACGCATATAGGGCATCCCGGCTAACCCGGCCATCCCTGCCCCACGCAACATCCACATGAGCACCGTTTCGGCCTGGTCATTGGCGGTATGACCAACCGCAATGCGGACTGCCCCAACCTCGTGAGCCAATTGCCGCATGAAGTCATACCGCGCGTCGCGGGCCCTGGCCTGAAGCGATGAGCGCTGGCGTCGTTTGACCAACGTAGGCCGATGAATGACAAGAGACAGCTGCCGTTCCCGACAAAACTCCCTGACAAACGATTCGTCGCCGTCGGACTCGGCTCCACGCAAGCCGTAGTTACAATGGATTGCTGTGAGCGTGAGTCTCCAGGAATGGGCCAGGCGACGAAGCAGAGACAACAACGCGATCGAATCGGGCCCGCCAGATACCGCCACCAAGAGGTGCTGGCCGGGAACGAATAGCTGGTGCTGACGCACCGTTCGAACGAGATGCGTCAATAAAGCAGGCCGTGCGGCAGGCCTGCTGGACGGCCGCGTCATCGCCGCCTCAACAGCCATGGTCACTGCATTCCCTGTGGGATTCGCTGCAAGCTCCTGCGCGCCTGCTCCACATCACGGACGATCTGCTTCGACAGCTCATCGGCAGAGGCAAAGGTATGGTCGCCGCGCACGCGCGCCACAAACTGCACGGTGATCTTCTGGCCATAGAGATCGCAGCGCTGATCCAATACATTGACTTCAATCAGGCGCTCCCCCGCACCGAAAGTCGGCCTGGTCCCGATATAGGCGATCGCATCAGAAGTTTGAGCTCCGTGGACCGTTCTCGCGGCATAGACGCCATCAGGCGGTACGACGCGATCGACCGGGATCTGTAGATTCGCCGTGGGCCAGCCCATCGCTTCCCCCTGCTGCATCCCATGCACCACCGTACCGCGAATCCCATAGAAACGCCCGAGGAGCCTGGCAGCCTGCTCCACGTTCCCTGCCTGAATGAGCTGGCGAATCCTGGTCGAACTCACCACACCTCCCTCAAGCATCACGGGAGTCACAGGATGCACGCGGAAGCCATACAGCTTACCGAGACGTACGAGATCTTCGATATGCCCTGCCCGACCCTTCCCAAAGGCAAAATGATTCCCGACGAATAGTTCGGAGAGGGAGAGCGATCGATGCAGGATACCTTCTGCAAATTCATCCGGACTCATCGCTGCGAATGTGGGGCTAAACTCCAGAAACACCACTTCATCGATTCCTGCGGCCTCGAAATGCGCTAACTTTTCCTCGGGGCTGGTGAGAAAGCGAAGGTCGATATGGGGTGCAAGAATTTTGACCGGATGAGGATCGAAGGTCAGGACGAGCGCAGTCCCCTGCTCCTTTCTGGCCGTCTCGACTACCGTCTGCAACAGCGCGCGATGACCTCGGTGGTGGCCGTCGAAATTACCGATCGTAGCGACTGGATACGCACGTGGAGGACAGGTACCGGACAACCCACGCGTGACTTTGAGCATGGTCGTCAGTGAAGGAGACGCGCCGCGTCTTTAGCAAAGTAGGTCAAGATGAGGTCTGCCCCGGCTCGCTTGATCGAGAGCAACGATTCCATCATGGCGCGCGACTCATCGAGCCAGCCGGCTTGGGCGACCGCTTTAATCATGCTGTACTCCCCACTCACTTGATAGGCTGCCACCGGCAACAACATCTGCGCCCTGGCCGCAGCAATGATATCGAGATACGGCAATGCCGGCTTCACCATGATGATGTCGGCCCCCTCCTCGACGTCGAGGGCAATTTCTCGAAGCGCTTCCCGGCGGTTAGCCGGATCCATTTGGTACGATTGCCGATCGCCGAATTGCGGACTTGAACCGGCCGCATCCCGAAACGGCGCATAAAAGCAGGACGCGAATTTGGCGGCATAGGCCATGATCGGCAGCTCAGGAAATCCTGCCTGATCCAATTCCGTACGAATTGCCGCCACTCGCCCATCCATCATATCGGATGGAGCCACCATATCAGCCCCGGCTTGGGCATGGGTTCTGGCCATGGTACGGAGACAATCCAGCGTTTCATCGTTGAGGATGCGCCCGTCCTTGACGATCCCGCAATGCCCATGATCGGTATATTCGTCGATGCAGACATCGGTGATGACCGTCACGCCAGGCACCTGGTCCTTCACCGCTTTGACCGCCCGCTGCACAATACCGTTCGGATCGAACCCTGAACTTCCCCGCGCATCTTTCTGATCCGGAATCCCGAACAGGATGATAGCGGGAATACCCAAGGCCACAACCTCGCGGGCCTCTTTGACCAAGAGATCGACCGAGAGCCGGAACTGGCCAGGCATCGAGGCGATCTCCTCCCGCCGGTCTCGCCCTTCGACGACGAACAGTGGATAGATGAAATCGGAAGGGGCCAGATTCGTCTCCCGTACCATACGGCGAAAGGCCTCATGCTGCCGCAACCGTCTGAGCCGCTGAATGGGGAAAGCCATCGAATTACTTTCTTGGAAGATTCGTTAAAAACACGACGAGGTCGCGGACGGAAATCATGCCAACCAACCCGCCATCCCGCGTCACGCCAAGATGGCGAATATGCGTTTGAGCCATCAGATCGTTGGCATCGAGCAACGTCTTATTTTCCTCGATCGTCAAAATCGGGGCCGACATAATCTGCTCAACTGTCGTCTTATGAGTGTCCGCCCCAGCCGCCACCACCCGCCGAACCATATCGGTGTCGGTCAAAATGCCGACAATCTCCTTCCCGTTCGTCACGAACAGGCTGCCAATCCCACGGTCCCGCATGATACGTGCCGCTGTCTGGGCATCGGTATCCCGCTCAACCGTAATAAACTTCTCTCTCGGAACCATGAACGACTTGACTGCAACCATGAGAATCCCCCCTCTTACTAAACAAATCAGTTCCGTACCCCGTCATCTACCGCGACCTATCCATGCGCAGAAACGGCCACTCGCACCCCTTCACTGAAATGCCGGACAATAGCCTGGGTCAATGCCGGCACTGTATTTTCAGTCGGCATGATCGTCACCGTCAACCCATATTCTTCCGCCGTACGTGCCGTAATCGGTCCGATGCAGGCAATCGCCACCTGAGCCACGAGTTTCATGACCGCCTCTTGACCCCCAAAAAGCTCCACAAAGTTCCGCACAGTTGACGAACTCGTAAAGGTGAGCGCCGCCACCCGGCCATCGCAAAGTTGCTGCGTCAACGACGTGACATCCACCGTTGGAGCGATCGTCCGGTAGACCGGAATCACATCGACAAAGGCCCCCAACTCACTCAACTGTTCCGGTAAAATCTCACGAGCGACTTCGGCACGTGGAATCAGCAGGCGGCTCCCACGGATACCCACCTGAGCTAACGCGGCAATGACCCCCTCTGCTTGAAACTCGGCTGGAACGATATCCGCCCTCAATCCATAGATGCTCAATTCCTGTGCAGTGCGCGGTCCAATCGCGCAAATACGAAGCGACGCCAAGGCGCGTGCATCTTTACCTGCGGCATGGAGACGATCCATGAACGGCGTCACCCCGTTCACACTGGTAAAGATCAGCCAGTGATAGGTATGAAGATGATTGATCGCATCATCGATCGCCTGCCAACTGACCGGAGGGACGATTTGAATCGTCGGCACCTCCACTGGCTCCGCTCCGTAAGCCGCAAGTAACTGAGAAAACTCGTGCGCCTGCTCCTGAGCCCTGGTCAACACAATGCGTTTCCCAAAGAGCGGCTTGGTCTCAAACCAATTCAGCTGCCCTCGTAGTCGCACCACCTCGCCGACGACGATCACCGTCGGCGGTTCGAGGTGCACGGATTCGGTTCTCGCCACAATATTGTCCAACGTCCCCACTATGGTCAGTTGATCCGCCTTGGTCCCCCAATGAATCGCCGCTACCGGCGTCTCGGACGACCGACCTTCTGCCACTAAGTGGCCAACAATCGAGGGGAGGTTCTTCATCCCCATCATGAATACGAGCGTGCCGGATGCGCCTGCCAACTTAGGCCATTCCAACAGGGTCTCCGGTTTGGTGGGATCTTCATGACCGGTCACAAACGTGACCGTGGAGGCCAGGGTGCGATGGGTCACCGGAATACCCGCGTAGGCAGGCACCGCAACCGCCGCTGTCACTCCTGGGACCACCTCAAAATCGATCCCTGCAGCGGCCACCGCTTCCGCCTCTTCTCCGCCACGTCCGAATACAAAGGGGTCTCCACCCTTGAGCCGGACCACCACCTTTCCCTCTTGAGCCCGATCAATCAGCAGCCGATTGATATCGGCTTGGTCTCGATACTGACCACGCCCTCGTCGTCCAACATAGATGCGTTGCGCCGTGGCCGGAGCATACTGCAACAAGGTCGGATTGGCGAGAAAATCGTAGAGCACAACATCGGCCTGCTCCAGACAGGCCTTCCCTTTCAGCGTCAGGAGTCCAGGATCGCCTGGTCCCGCTCCAACCAAATAAATCTTTCCTGACCTTCTCGATATCGTCATGCGGTTCCGTAGATCCATTGGAGAATTCTCTCGCCCCCGCGCGCAAGCAATCGTTCTGCAAGTTGAACACCGATCGACTCAGGATCCTCGATCGTGCCTTCAACCGAATCGCGAATGAGCTCCTTACCGTCCACACTGGCCACGACGCCTTCCAATCTCACCTTTGCACCGGTCAATGTTGCATGGGCGGCGATTGGGACCTGACAGCCTCCTTGAAGCCGATGGAGCAACGCACGCTCAGCAAGAACAGCGATCTTACTCGGCGCATGGTCCAAGCCGCTCAAGAGGGAACGAATGAAGGCATCGTCCCTCCGTCCCTCAATTCCAAGCGCACCCTGGCCAATGGCAGGCAAACTAATCTGAGGTGCCAGATACTCCGTAATTTCATGCGCCCACGCCAATCGTCGAAGTCCGGCTGCAGCGAGCACGATGGCATCGAACTGTCCCTCGTGCAATTTCTTGAGCCGGGTATCCAAGTTCCCACGCAACATCGCAATCGTAAGATCTGGTCTCGCATGCAGGAGTTGCGATTGACGGCGAAGGCTGCTGGTTCCGATCCTGGCACCCAACGGAAGGTCCAGGAAGGACTTTCCGTCACGACTGATCAAGGCATCCCGCGGATCCTCACGAGGCGGCACACAAAGAATCTCCAGCCCATCGGGCAGTTCCGTGGGGACATCTTTCATGCTATGCACCGCCAGATCGATCTCACCGCTCAACAACGCTTCCTCGATCTCCTTGACAAAGAGCCCCTTCCCACCGATTTGAGCCAACGGCACGTCGAGAATTCTATCCCCTGATGTCTGGATCCGTCGCAATGTGACCGTTACATGGGGAGCCAACGCGTGCAACTGCGCCTGCACCCACTCGCTCTGATGCACCGCCAACTTGCTCCCGCGCGTTCCGAGCACGATGCTCAATCGTTCATGACTGACTTTCGACATGGCTCCCTTTCACCGACTCGTATCATGATATGGAGTAGGAAACGTCGCGGCCCGTTCGCGGCCCGGGAGTTTCTCTACATTGTCGTGGTCCGCCCGTGACGTCTCGCTGGACAAGGTCTCGCTGACGAAACTTCTATAGGAGGACGAGACGAGTAAAAAGCTGATCAACCCAAGAATCGACAAGAGGTAGACCAGCACATCCCACCGAAACCCCTCCCGCTCGCGATAGTCGAACCCGCAGGCCGGGCAATCGGGTAGAGGGTCATGTCCCAGGTACGCCTTTCGACATTTGGGACAGGTAAAGAGTTTCGGCCCTGTGCGGGTCTTCCCCATAAAATTGGTGCATTCATCGATCCGGTGTCTTCACGCCAGCGTTTGGAGTCGTCTCTTCGTGACTCTGGATATTGCTCTCTACGGCACTCCCGTTGATGGTCGAACCAGCAGCATCGCCAAGACTGAAAAATCGCCTCGCCGCCTCGACGAACGCAGCCCCGTCCGAGGAATTCACCTCGGTCTTGAGCGTCACCATCGTGTTATGAATGAGCTTGTTCACGATCGAGGACGCCATCGCCTCGACCAGTTCGCGCTCGGGCGCGGAGAGATTCGCCAATCGTCCCAAAGTCTTCTCGACCTCTGCCCGTTTGATCTCATCGGCTTTCGTACGAAGCGCCATGATGGTGGGGGTTACTTCGAGCGACTGGAGCCATTGCCGGACGATCCCGACTTCATCTACCACCATCTGCTCGGCCTTCTCGGCCTCCAGCAAGCGCCCCCCGCGGTTCTGTTCAACCCGCGCCTTCAAATCATCGATGTCGAAAAGAAACGCATTATCCACATGACGCACCGCCGGATCGATATTGCGCGGGACCGAGATATCGATCAGGAACATGGGGCGATTCATCCGTTGTTTGACCGATCGCTGCACATCGTCCTCGCTTACGAGATAATGCGAGGCACCGGTCGATACCAACACAATATCGGCAGACGCCATGTCTTCCCGAAACTGTTCAAAGGGAACCGCGGTACCGCCGAATCGATCGGCCAATTCCATTCCATGTTGCGGATTCCTCGTCGTGACCCGCACATGACGAACCCCGCTGGCAATAAAATGTCGAGCCGCCAACTTGGCCATCTCCCCCGCCCCCACCAACAACACCGTCTTCTCGCTGAGATCCGAAAAGATCTTCTTGGCCAATTCGACCGCGGCATAACTCACCGACACCGCCATCTCGGCAATTTTGGTTTCCGTCCGCACACGCTTGGCGACGGAGATTGCCTTCTTCACGACTTTATTCAGAATGATGCCAGTCGACTTGTGTGTGAGCGCCACCTCGAACGCATCTTTAATCTGTCCAAGAATCTGCGACTCGCCGACAATCATCGAGTCGAGACTAGAGGCCACGCGAAACAAATGGCTGATCGCCCGATCCCCCTGGTGCCAGTAGAGATGGGGGGTCAGTTGTTCCGAAGACAGAGACAGATGGGCATCGGCCATGAATTCCTGGATACGACCGTACCCG
The DNA here is from genome assembly GCA_030684575.1 of Nitrospirota bacterium. Lineage (NCBI taxonomy): Bacteria > Pseudomonadati > Nitrospirota > Nitrospirota bacterium. The sequence continues at coordinate 59,426 of JAUXVD010000015.1, forward strand.
GCTTCGATTTCATCAACGACGGCATAGACCTCGACCCGATTACAGGTCGACAGTAATATTCCTTCGCGCACCCCTTGATACGAACAGAGACGGGTCAGGGCTTCACTCATCCGGCTCTCAGGAACCGCGAGCTTCTCGCGAATTTCCACCGGGGCGGTCTTATGGCTTAAACCGACAACGACAATATGCATTTCAAGACACCGGTCCGTGACTTTTGAGGACCACGCCAATGAGGGTCAGAATCACTCCGGCAAATCCGATAATCGTCAAATAGGCTGCCCGTTTGGCTCGCCAGCCCACCGTGAGTCGTCCGAGCAACACGGCGAAGTAGAACACCCATGTTACCAATGCCCATGTTTGTTCGGGGTTCCAGTTCAAGTACGACCCCCGAGAGAACTCGGCGGACAACGCCCCGGTGATGATGCCGAGCGTCAGCAGCGGAAATCCCATCACGATCGATTGCTGATTGAGATGATCGAGAAAATCCAGCGCAGGCAATTTTGAATAGAGAACATTGAAGCGTTTAGACTTGAGAAGTCCGTCCTGAATCAGATACATGACACCAGCCACAAAAGCGATCGCAAACCCCACGGTCCCGAGCATGCTCAGGGTAACATGGACCCACAATGTACGAAACACAGGACTCAACGTCGGAGCGGTTTCTGGCAATGCCGCGGCAGAGACGAGCGACACGAGGGCCAGTGGAACGATGAACGAACCAAGCACATGCAGACGATGACGAAACTCTACAGCAAGAAAGACGAGGATCAGCATCCAGGAAAAAAACGACAGGGCTTCATGGAACCCGGGCGGCGAGACGTCTGCCGTTCCGACCATTCTCGCCACCAGCGCAATAGTATGGGCAGCAAACCCGATCGCTGTCATGCCCAACGAGACTTTGGACAAGGCCTCTGAAGGCCACAGCAGGTAAGCAAGAAAAGAAACGGTGGCCGCAAAATACAGGGCCATCGTCACCATGAAAAACATGGCGGCCATAGAGTGCTATCCCCTCAACTTTTCAGGACAAAAAGACACGCATGAAACGAGGAATTATATCGATGGGGCAAGATGGGAGTCAACCAAACGATCGGAAGATACCCGGCACCCTCTACATCGTCGGCACGCCAATTGGCCACCCTGACGACATCACGCTTCGGGCACTTGCCACGTTGCGCCGAGTCTCGATTATTGCGTCAGAAGATCCACGCGTGACCCAGGCACTCCTGACCCATCACGGCATCATCGCGACGATCACGAGCTACGGCCCGCTCAATCGCCAAGAAAAAGTAGAGCTCCTTCTGCATCGACTCACGCAGGGGCATGATGTGGCCTTCGTCTCAGACAACGGCACCCCGGTGATCTACGACCCAGGCAGTCTGTTTGTGGCGGCGGCCCATCGAGCAGGAATCATGGTTAAAACGATCCCGGGCCCCTCTGTCATGACGGCCGCTACGGCCATCTCAGGATTTTCTGGCGATGCAATCATTTTTGAGGGACGCCTGCCGTCATCCAGCTTGCGTCTCACAACATTCCTCGCCAAACTTCGCAAGGAGCGCAGAACGCTTGCCTTCTATGTGACCTCAGGAGCCCTCAGAAGACTGCTACAAACTCTGGTCAAAATCCTCCCCAATAGACAGGTTGCCATTGCGATAGATCTCACGACGCCCAAGGAAACTCTTCTGCGCGGAAGGTCTGAGGAGCTGCTCGATCAGGTCAGACAGGTACCGAAAGACTCGGCTGTGACGGTGGTGATTGAAGGGCACAGAGCAGGATCAAAACCGAAAAAGATGAGCGGAACAATACCCCGCACTACTCGTCGCCGCGGCGGCGGATGAGCACTCGAAAGGCCCCCTCGACGCGGTTCTGCGAGAGGACGCTATGGCCCTCATTGCTCACGCTGCGAGGAACATTCTGAATCGGGTCGCCATCATCCAACAGTACTGAAAGAATCTGTCCCTGTTCCATCGTTTCTAACTTCAATTTCGTCTTGACGAAGTTGTAGGGGCAGATCACTCCTCGCAAATCCAACTCGGCATTCGGTTGATCCGTCACAATCGTGCCTTTCTCTTCATCTCCAACCACAGGTCTCTCCTTCCCCTCTGTCCAAGCCATTCTTCTTACACAGGCAGGACTCAAATCCTAACAAGGAGTCGGCAACCCCGCAAGCACGATGCTTCATGGCAGGCAAGGCAGACAAAAAAAGAAGGGGCAGCGAAACGCTGCCCCTTCCCATAGAGCCACAAAATGTATTGCGACTTAGTTCAGACCCTTGACCAAGTTCGGCTTTTGATAGTCCGTCCCGTAGTCTGACTTGTTGCCGACTGCATTACCCCATCCCGGCTGCGGTTCACAGGCCCAGCAAGGAGCGGCACCGGTATATTCACCAACCGGGCTGGTGATACCAGTGGTGATCTCTCCTGGCAACACCGCACCGCCAACCCCACCAGTCGTGGAGCCGCTATTCGTGTTAATCGCGCGCTCGGTCGCCGGATTCGGGCGCTGCCCAAGTCCGCCGTTACCAGCGAGCTTCTCATTCCCTCGAATAACGGTGACCTCTCGGACGATTTTACGGCCCGTGCCAAACGGATGGCTCTCATCTGTTTCCTCGATTGCCTGAATCGTGACATCGTCACCGGCATCAAGCACACGAAGCTGATCGTAATTGGTATGGTTATCAAAATACACTGTGCGGTAGTTCATCGCGCCACCACCTGCACGTCCCTCATCGTGGGAGCTTCCACCCATCTCGAGGTACATTTTTTTGGCCGCAAGATCAAATCCGATCACGCGACCAAACATGGTTTCTGCCTGTGACAACCGATCGAGGAAGCTGGCTCGATCGAAGGTAGTCACTCGAGTGCTTGATCCTGACACATCGCCAACTCCGGTACCGACGCCCATACCGGATTGGTTCGTTTGCAAGCGCTCCTGAGCGAATGACACACCCACGGAACCGACAAAAACAATTGCCGTTCCTAGTGCCAACACTTTATGCATGTGCTGCCTCCTTGGTGAGATTAGAGAATGAAGTGAAATGACGGACAACAAGATATTGGACCAACATGATCAGGTTAGAATCTCCTCATCACTATTTAACGCGCGGACTATAGGCCACCCATATCCGACATGTCAAGTGGCATAATTGCTTTGAATTCGTTATTGATTCACGCAGATCGACTAACTGAACGAACCGCAGAAAACCCATAGATACATATCCCCACACTGCTACCACTGACTGATGGTGCCCAGAGGGAGGGTTGAACTCCCACTCTCTTACGAGAACCGGATTTTGAGTCCGGCGCGTCTGCCAGTTCCGCCATCCGGGCATAGACCATAATCCACAAATAAAACGCCGCACATTCTTAACACGAAGCCATGTGCGGGTCAATCAATCTCCCCTCTTTTCTTACACCTGAACGCAGTGCTACACTAACGCCTCTACCCACTTCATACATCTGTGCAGGAGGATCCTTAGATTATGGCAGACGTTCAGTGCGTCACGTGCGGACAAGCAGGAGAAGCCATCACCGACACCCTTTTTATGGGAAAGCTCGAAACCGAGATTAAAGCCAAGGTCTGCAAGCCCTGCTGGAAAAAATGGGAAGGTATGCGGGTCATGGTCATCAATGAGTATCAGGTCAACCTGGGCGAGGAAAGCGGCAGAGAACTCGTCAAGAAACAGATGAAAGCGTTTCTGAAGCTTGGCGAGCAAATTGACACCGCAAAAATCGATCAGAACTTTCGCCCGCAAGCCTAAGCCTGACGGACACTCGGTGGGCTCCAATACTTCCCCTCTGCCAGTAATAGAGATTTTCGCGTGAATTTCTCTAGCGATCTCGCAGGCTTCGTTGACAGGCCTGTGACAGAAATGCTAAGTTGCCCCCTTCTTGATCCATCCATATGGATGATGGGCACTGCCTCGCGACCTTAAAAAGCGAGGAAGAGGAACGGGTTTGTCGTGATTACACAGATGCATATCAAGGGGTTAATGTTCGACCCCTACAATAACGCGTATATCGTGGTGCTCCGAGACGAAGAACATTCCGACATGCTCCCCATTTGGGTCGGAAAGTCAGAAGCCGGGGCGATCAGTATGGCGATGGAAAATGTCACGCCTCCCAGGCCGATGACGCACGATTTCATGAAGTCGTTTCTCGATGCCTATAATGCGAAAGTCATCAGCGTGGTCATTACAGATCTGTCAGAACATACCTACTTTGCAAAGATTCACTTGATGTACGAAGACTCAGAATATACCGTCGATGCCAGACCTAGCGATGCGATTGCACTCGCCCTTCGGTCCAATGCACCGGTATTTGCCAATGATACCGTCATTACGAAACAAAGCTCCGAGGAACTTGAACAGTGGCTGGAAAATCTTAAACCGGAAGATTTCGGCAAACTGGACTCCTGATTCAAGGACACCCGACATGAGCACCATCAATCCATCCAAAGAGCAGACCCTGATCGAATACCGGGTGGACCGCATTCTCGAGGAAGCCAATACCGACACCAGAATCGTCGTACTGGCAAGACAAGACGGTGCCCTCGACACGTTTCCGATCTGGGTCGGATCCGCGGAAGGCAATGCCATTAAGTTAGCGCTCGATGCCATGGTCACACCGCGCCCCATGAGCCACGACTTGATCAAGAGTTTCGCGGAACACTTGAGCGTCACGATTCAGCGTGTTGTCATTTCCGACGTGAAAAGCAGTACCTATTATGCGACCGTGTATGTCGCAAACAAGGGCGTGGAGCGGACCATCGACGCCAGACCCAGTGACGCGATTTCCCTGGCGTTGCGAGCTCATTGTCCTATCTATATCACCCAGGACGTATTGACTCGGCGGAGCACCACCAATCTCGACGCCTGGCTGGCAAAACTCGAATCGAAGAATATCGGCACACCGGAAGTACAGGAAACCTGATTCACTCGTTAGCGAAGGAGCACGGAAACACAATGTTGACCTACCAACAAAAGCCCTTAGACGTACAAGAGAAGTGGTATCTCGTGGATGCAGAAGGAAAAACACTGGGCCGCCTGGCAGCCCGCGTGGCAGGAATGTTACGCGGCAAACACCGGCCGACCTTTACCCCCAATGTCGACATGGGCGACCATATCGTGATCGTGAATGCCGAGAAGATCCACCTGACCGGCGACAAGATGACTACGAAGCTCTATCGTCACCATACCGGGTTCCCTGGCGGACTCAAGACCGAATCGGCGCAGCATGTCTTCCGGAAAGACCCCACGATCCTCTTGACCAAAGCGATCGAGGGCATGTTACCGAAGACCCCGTTGGGAAATGGCATGGCCAAGAAACTCCGCGTCTATGTCGGACCCGTTCATCCGCACCAGGCCCAAGGACCGGAACCCATTACACTGTAATCAATCATCACCGAGAGTGAAGAAGGAGACGTTGTAGCATGGCAGCAGTAACTCAATATGCAACCGGACGACGCAAATGCGCAGTCGCCAGAGCCTGGGTCACCGGGACGGCAGGCGATATTACGATCAACGATCAACCGATTGAGAAGGCATTCCCACGCCTGACCTTGCGGCAGATCATCCAGTTCCCGCTCGAAATCGGCGGAGTCGTCGGGCAGTATTCGATTAAAGCCACCGTACATGGCGGCGGAGAAGTCGGACAAGCCGGCGCCCTCCGTCATGCAATCGCACGTGCATTGGTGGTGCTGAACCTCCCCCTCCGTACGCCTCTGAAGAAAGAAGGCTTGCTGACACGTGACTCGCGCGTCAAAGAGCGGAAGAAGTACGGACAAAAGGGCGCGAGAAAGAAGTTCCAGTACTCGAAGCGATAAACATCGGAGCCACAGTCAGAAAAAGGGAAGGCTCCATGCCTTCCCTTTTTTTGTGTCTGCGGGGTGCGCCGTAGGTGAGGGCGATGAAAAAGATACGCGTCGCAATTGCAGGAGCCAGTGGATATGCCGGAGCGGAGCTCGTCCGCCTGGCAGCGCTCCACCCATATTTCGAGCTGCACGCCGTCACATCGGAAAAGTCCGCTGGAACCCCCGTGGCCTCCGTCTTCCCTAGTCTGGCAGGGCTCGTATCTCTTTCATTTCAAGCGCTCTCACCCGAGGCCTTAGCCGATCAGGTCGACGCGGTCTTTTTAGCGCTTCCTCATACCAAGTCATTGGAGCCAGTTTCCGCCTGTCTTCAAACAGGCAAACTGGTGGTCGACCTCAGCGCCGACTATCGCCTGAAAGATTCCGCCATCTATGAGCAGTGGTATCGCACGCCGCATACCTATGCGGGCCTCCTGAAGGATGCAGTCTATGGACTTCCTGAATTACACCGAGCCGCCATCGCCAAGGCCAAGTTGGTGGCCTCGCCAGGCTGTTACCCGACTGCTGCCATTCTACAGTTGGCCCCACTCTTCGCCCACGACCTCGTGCAACCGAACACTGTGGTCATCGATGCGAAATCTGGCATTTCAGGCGCAGGGCGAAGCCCGGCTCTCCCCTATCATTTTCCGGAGGCCCATGAATCTCTAGAGCCCTACAAAATCGGGCAGCATCGGCATATCCCGGAGATCGAACAGGAGCTCGGTGGATTACTTCAGCGGGCCTCATCGCTGACGGGAGCAGGGACGACACAGCCGATCGTGACATTCACTCCTCACCTCGTTCCGATGAATCGCGGTATCTTGAGCACCGCCTACTGCAAACTGAAGAGCCCGATGGCACTGGACCACCTGCGCATGCTGTATCGAGACTTTTATAAGGGGGAGCGATTCGTCAGAGTCCAGGAAGACATCATGCCAAATCCTCGCTACATCAAAGGTTCAAACTATTGCGACATCGGCGTCTATCTCGACCCCCGTTCCGGTTCAGTCATTACAGTGGCCGCGCTGGATAATCTGGTGAAGGGTGCCGCCGGACAAGCCATTCAGGCGATGAATCTCATGTCCGGCTTCCCGGAAGAAACAGGATTGACGGCTCCAGCAGCCTATCCATAAGGCATATAGACCAGGACGGCTTTTTCACCATGAGAACCAAGAAGACATCACCCACATCTCCGCGACGCGGAGTTACTGCGCCACAAGGATTCCGCGCTGCCGGCATCCATTGCGGGATCAAGAAGCCTGGCCTACTCGATCTCGCGCTGGTCGTCTCAGAACGGAGCGGCCCCATTGCCGGTGTCTTCACGATGAATCAAGTGGTCGCAGCACCGGTCGTCGTCGATCGCCTACATTTACGCAAAGGAGTCGGGCGAGCCATTCTCGTCAACAGTGGTAACGCAAACGCCTGTACCGGTGCCAAGGGGTTGGCTGCCGCAAAAAAAACCGCAACCTTGGTCGCACGATACGTAGGAGTCCCCGCGCACCAGATCTTCATCGGATCGACCGGCGTGATCGGCCGTGTCTTGCCGCTCAATCGAATCATGAAGGGAATCCCGAACGTATTCAGCCAGCTCAGCGATCGTGGAGGCCCAGACGCCGCCCGAGCGATTATGACGACTGATCTACGTCCGAAATCGATTGCCCTTCAAGACACTATCGGTGGACGGTTGATCACCATCGGCGGCATGGCCAAAGGCTCCGGCATGATCCATCCCAACATGGCCACGATGCTGGGCTACTTCACCACGGACGCCTCAATCACGAGGAGCGCCCTCCAACGGGCCCTCACGTTAGCGGCCAACGAATCATTTAATTGCATCTCGGTCGATGGAGACACGAGCACCAACGACACCGTCCTCTGCTTAGCAAACGGCATGGCGGAGAACCGCACCATCAAGGAAGACACCCCTGCCTTTCGTCGCTTTTTGCAACTCCTGACAGAAGCCTGTCAGGCGCTAGCGCTGGCGATCTGCCGCGACGGCGAGGGAGTCACTAAAGTCGTGAAGATTGAGGTATCCGGCGCAGCCACTGTGGCACAAGCCAGACAGGTTGCCCAAACCGTTGTCACTTCAAACTTGGTGAAAACGGCTCTCTTCGGAGAGGATGCCAATTGGGGGCGCGTCATGGCCGCAATCGGCCGCTCAGGAGTCCCCATTACTCCCGCGAAGCTGACAGTCTCGTTTGGCGGAGTCCCAATGGTACAAGGCGGCATGGGACTCGGACTCGCAGCAGAAGGCCGCATTGCGAAGGTCTTCCGCCAGAAAGAATTTACGATTTCCGTGGGGTTGGGGCAAGGCCGTCATAAAGCCCATATGTGGACGACCGACCTGTCGTTCGATTATGTCCGTATTAACGCAAGCTATCGATCCTAGGGCATAATTCCACCCTGTCGTCTTGCAAACGCAACGTCATTATGCTAGCGTGCCAAGGCTTTAGTAGTCAGGAGACTGTCTCCTTCTCGCATAATTTTGTGCGTGGAGGAACCGTATCAAATTCATATCGGCGTCATGGACGTCGCTCGACTTGAGAATAAGGGGGCCAGTCCCCCTCATCTGCGTCAGCGGGTGCTCTGCAAGTCTTGAGGGGAGGTGAAGGCATGGGAGTGGTTTCGATCAAGGAATTGCTAGAAGCGGGTGTCCATTTCGGACACCAGACGAATCGGTGGAACCCAAAGATGAAGAAGTTCCTCTTTGGCGAACGTAACGGCATCTACATCATCGACCTTCAGCAAACATTGGCTCGGATGGAGCAGGCCTATGCCTTCGTCCGCGACACCGTCGCCGCCGGCCAGTCGGTCCTGTTTGTCGGAACCAAGCGACAGGCTGCCGAGATCCTTCAAGAAGAAGCCCTGCGCGCCAACATGTTCTTCGTCAACCAACGTTGGCTCGGCGGAATGCTCACGAACTTCCAGACGATCCGGAAGAGCATCGATAAGATGAAGAAGCTGGAGACCAAACTCGCGGATCCCAGCCAATACGGCTTGAAGAAAAAAGAAATCATGAAGATGCAGAAAGAGATCGTCAAGCTTCAGAAGTATCTGAGCGGCATCAAAGACATGCGCGGCGTCCCCGGAGCCGTCTTCGTGCTCGACACCCGCATCGAACACCTTGCCGTGCAGGAAGCCAAACGGTTGGAGATTCCGATGATCGCGATCCTGGACTCGAACTGCGATCCAGATCACATCACCTATCCGATCCCTGGAAACGACGACGCCATTCGCTCCATTAAGCTCATCACGTCCCTTATTGCCAACGCCTGTATCGAAGGCGCCAATATACGGGCACAGCGCGAAGAGGCGGACTTTAAACCAGCGCCTGTGGCCGGCGGCAAACCAGCAGCCATGAGCCTTGCAAGCACGCCGGCCTCATAACGTCCGGCATGGCATAGGTCAACTACGGCACTCACTGTTTACTAAAAAGGACCGTCACGTATGGCTGGATCAAGTCAGCTTGTCAAAGAACTGAGAGAAAAGACCGGAGCCGGTTTCCTCGACTGCCAGAAAGCCCTCACCGAGAACGGCGACGATATGGAGAAAGCTGTGGATTACCTGCGGCAGAAGGGCTTGGCCGCGGCACTCAAAAAGTCAGGCCGTGAGACCAACCAAGGCCTTATCCACGCGTATATCCACATGGGTGGAAAAATCGGCGTGCTCATCGAAGTCAATTGCGAAACCGACTTCGTGGCCAGAAACGAAGAATTTAAATCCTTCGTCAACGACTTGGCCCTCCAGGTCGCCGCGGGAAAACCCTCTTACGTCAAACGAGAAGATATTCCCGCCGAGCTGATCGCAAAAGAGCGTGCAATCTATGAGGGACAGGCCAAAGAAATGGGCAAGCCCCCAGCGGCATGGCCAAAGATCGTCGAAGGCAAGGTAGAGAAGTTCTTCCAGGAGAGCTGTCTCATCGAACAAACCTTCGTCAAGGACACCGCCGTCACGATCAAAGATCTTCTGGCCTTGAAGATCTCAAAAATCGGCGAGAATATGAACATCCGCCGCTTCACCCGGTATCAATTAGGCGAAGCATGAGCTCTGCCAACTATCGGCGCATCCTCCTCAAAGTCAGCGGAGAGATGTTGGCCGGTGAGCAGGGCTACGGCATCCAACCTTCCATCCTTGAAGGTCTTGCCACGGAAATTGCCTCCGTCGTGGCCCTCGACATCGAAGTCGCAGTGGTCATCGGCGGCGGCAATATCTTCCGCGGTATTGCCGCCAGCGCATCCGGCATGGAACGGGCCTCTGCCGACTACATGGGGATGCTCGCGACCGTCCTCAATGCCTTAGCACTGCAAAATGCACTTGAGCGCATCGGCATCATGACGCGCGTCCAATCGGCAATCGAAATGCGTCAGTTGGCAGAGGGCTATATCCGCCGCCGGGCCATTCGTCACCTTGAGAAAAAGCGTGTCGTCATCTTTGCCGGTGGCACGGGCAATCCCTACTTCTCGACCGATACAGCCGCCGCACTCAGAGCGATGGAAATCGGGGCACAGGTCATCATGAAGGGAACCAAGGTCGACGGTATTTACGATGCCGACCCCGTAAAGAATCCCACGGCCACAAAGTATCAGACCATTTCCTTTCTCGCGATCTTGAATCAGAACTTGAAAGTCATGGACGCGACGGCCATCAGCCTCTGCATGGACAACAATCTACCGCTGATCGTGTTCAACCTGAAGGAACAAGGCAACTTCAAACGCGTCGCCACCGGCGAAGCGATCGGAACAGTTGTCACGCCCGATCGCCGCTAATATTCCAGGGAGTCTCGTATGTCGAATCCTGCCGCTATCCACCAAAAATTCATGGAAAAGATGGAGTCCGCACTGGAATTTCTGAAGCGCGACTTGGCTGGACTACGGACCGGACGAGCCTCTGTGGCCCTATTCGACAGTGTCCGTGTCGACTACTACGGCACCATGACCCCGTTGAAACAGGTGGCCAATATTTCGACTCCTGAAGCGCGCCTCATCACGATCCAACCGTGGGAACCGAATCTGATCAAGGAAATCGAAAAAGCCCTGGCCGGATCGACCCTCGGCGTGACCCCCTCAAACGACGGAAAAATCATTCGCATTCCCCTTCCTCCGCTCACCGAAGAGCGCCGTAAGGAACTCGGTAAGGTCTGCAAAAAGCACGGTGAAGACACCAAAGTCGTGGTGCGAGGGTTTCGTCGAGATGGCAACGAAGAGTTGAAGAAACTGCAAAAAGATGCCAAGTTGACGGAAGACGATTTGCGAAAGGCTGAAGCCGACACTCAAAAACTGACCGACCAATACATTCAAAAGGTCGACGACGTGGTGAAGAAAAAAGAACAAGAAATCATGGAAGTGTGACTGCGGCTTCGACCTTGCTACCCACCTACGCCACCGTCAATCTCTCGGCACTCGCCCACAATCTCTCCTGTATCCAAGGCTATCTCTCTCCCGGCTGCGAAGTCATGGCCATCGTCAAGGCCAACGCCTATGGGCATGGAGCCGTTGAGATCGCTCACGCCCTTGCACGCAAGGGTATCGGACGGTTTGCCGTCGCCTCTATCGAAGAAGGGATCGCACTCCGTCAAGCCGGTCTCTCGACTCCCATCGTCGTGCTGGGGGCACTCTTCGAGCAGCAACTGGAAGACCTGGTTGCGCACCGGCTCACCCCGGTTATCGGCAATGGATCCATCTTGCATGCCTTAGCACAAGCGGCCAATTCGCATCCGTCCCCCTACCCGATTCACCTCAAGATCGAAACCGGCATGGGGCGGTTGGGATTTTCGCCGGAAGAATTGCGCCCGCTCCTCGATAACCCTCTTATGCGGAGTGCGCTTCACGTCGAGGGACTGATGACACATCTTGCCGACGCAGACGGAACGGATACCGCCTTCACCGAGCGACAGCTTGGTGTATTTGAGGCCATCCTGGAGCAGGCCAGGCGGCGCGGCCTTCCCCTCCCGCTGGTACATACGGCCAACAGTGCCGCCATCGTCCGGTTCCCTGAATCTCATCACTCACTCGTACGCCCCGGCATCATGCTCTACGGGTACCATACCCTGCCCGCATCAATACCAGCTCCTGACCTTCAACCGGTCCTTTCACTGCGTACCACCATCGCCCACATACGGACCATTGCACGGGGCGGAACGGTCAGTTACAACAGGACATTTATCGCGAGTAGACCGACGCGAATTGCCGTACTGCCCATCGGCTATGCCGACGGTTATAGCCGGCATCTCTCCAACCGCGGATCGGTGTTGATTCAGGGTTGTCGGGCCCCAATTGTGGGTCTGGTCTGCATGGACATGACCATGGTGGATGTCACCGACATCCCACCGGTAGACGTTGGCGAGACCGTCACGTTGATCGGGCAGCAAGCTGGCGCAGCTATCTGGGCAGATGAAGTCGCTGACTGGATCGGCACGATCCCCTACGAAGTCCTCTGCGGGATCGGTTCCCGCGTCCCCCGCCTCTACGAATCCACTGTGCGAGACTAGCGGGAAAAGAGCGCTAAGCGAGTCAAGCTGGGGATCAATCGGTTTACATCGCGCCTTTCTCGCCCATCCCGCCCATCACGTATCCTCGTTAGTAGATCATTCGAATCGAGACACTTCCGACATGCAGCATCGTACGATAGGTTCCGTTGACGGTCGGGTTGCGATTGTCCAGCACCGTACGGTCCTCGTAGAACGCCGTTTGAAATGAGAGATCAAGTCCGATCGCCTTGGGCTTCAGCGATCCCACACCTAAATCTCCACATCGCATCAGCCCCAAAAACGATCCCTGCTCCTTGCAAAGGAATCCCACCCCTCCGCCCACGATATGGAGGTCAGAAGAGGGAATCCCTGGATCGTACGTTAAATCAGGCATCTGCTGTTGTTGGTTGGTATAGCCTGCCCGCAGCGCCATCTCCCAGCTTGGGAGCGATTCCAGCGACAGCCACTTGTATTCGGTTCCGAGCATCACCGCATAGGTACTCTTCCAATTCTGCGGCTGCGGAATTGTCGTTCCGTTCGCCAACGTCACATCGAGATTTCTGACGGATTTCCATCCGACGTAGTCGACGTCCATCTCCAGCTTCCATTCCCGCTCTGGCGTACGAACTGGCCACAGGGCAATGGCGGCGGTGATCACTTGCGGCAAGACCAGGGTAGCCTTGGCATCCGAGACCTTGGCGCCATTCGCAAGCAAGGCTCCGGCCAAATGAAGCGTGGCCTGACTACGATAGACAATGCCGATGTTCGCCACCGGCTTCCCGTCGCCATTGCGCAGCGCCGTATACAAGAGACTGGTATTGAACCCGGCTGCGGTGTCTTTGCCGGACAGCTCCACCTTCGATCCTGCTGGAATCCCTAGCCCCCCCGGCCACACCGACTGCTTTTCAACCTGACCTTCTCCGACGAGTCCACTGAACGTATAGATATCCGCACCCAACCCAAGCGAGAGATTCTCCGTCGCCTTGTAGGCCAGAGTCGGTTTGATATCCAGAAGCGGCAACGTGTTGAATGTGGTGGCGGTCCTGAACGGCCCATCGTTCGACCAGCGGGTGAGCGAGCCAAACGGCACCGTCAGACCGATCCCGGCCGTGAGATCGCCCAGAGCCCTCACCCCGAGATCCTTTAAGTTCGCCGTGATGAATGTGTGCCCGGGAGGAGGCCAGGCGGCACTCCCGTTTCTGTCACCACGAGCATTCACGCCTGTCGGGCTCGTGAAGTGTGTGGATCCACCGGAAATGATGGCCCCTCCCATGACTTGCACACCCTGCAGTTGTGTCATCCCGGCCGGGTTGTAATGTACAGCCGAGGGGTCATCCGCTTGGGCGGCATAGGCATTACTCATCGCCGATGCCGCGGTGCCCTGGCCTTGAATGCGCGGCACCTGTGCCGCCGCCTTCCACGGTAGGACGACCCAACAAAGCCCTACGATGAACAGCACGAATATCCATATCCATCGCACTGATCCCAACCTGTTCCCCCCGCAGCCCCATCCTCTTTTCACCATCGTCCTCCCTCTCTCACTCGCCTGGTGCGACTGGCCCCACCGAAGACTCTGGCGACCTCTGCTCCGACGGTCTAAACCAGCAGTCGACAATCCGTTCGAGTTCGTCGATATCGAACGGCTTCAGCACATAGGCTTGCGCCCCCATACCGATCGCACGAATAGCCAATTCCTTGGACCCAGACGCCGTCACCATCACAATGGGAATCTGCTGATCCCATCGCCGAATCTGCCGCAGCACATCCATCCCGTCCATAGAGTGAATACCGATATCCAGAATCAGGCCCTCAAATGTCTCGGCCCGGACGGCTTCCAAGGCTCGGACTCCGTCCACTTCCAGTTGGACACGATAGCCCCTCGCTCGCAAACGATCCTGTAAGAGCTGCCGAATATCCGGATCATCCTCAACAATCAAAATACGAGGCGCTTCTGCGGATGCGCCAGCCAACGGCGCGGCCATGGCAGGAAGTAACGGAATGGTGAACGAAAGCTCCGCACCCTGCCCCAGTTCACTCTTCGCAACGATCGTCCCTCCCTGTAACTCCACCAACGTCCGCACAATCGACAAACCCAAACCCAGCCCTTTCGTACCGCTCCGGGCCTGCTTGACCCGAAAGAAGGGATCGAAAATCTGATCGAGAAACTCTGGGGATATACCAGGCCCCGTATCGCGCACGGAGATTCCTGCGAGCATCTGATTCTCCTGCCGCACCGTCACCAGAATGCTGCCGCCCTCAGGGGTAAACTTCACCGCATTCTGCAGCAAATTTGTTAGTATCTGAATCAGCCGATCCCGATCTGCCCAGACCATCAGGGGGATAGGGGGAGCAACCATCTCCAAGGTTTGACGTTTGGCCTGGGCCAATAGGCGCAACTGCTCGACCGCATCGCCGACACAATACCCCAGATCGATCTCGCTCGGCACAAGATCCAATCTCCCGGACTGAATCCTGGTGCGATCTAACAAGTCCTCGATCATGCGGATCAATCGCTCGGCATTGTCCAACATCCGCGATAAGTAGCGTTGCTGCTTCTCATTCAGCGGCCCCGTCAGTCCGTCCAACAGATTTTGTAAAAACCCCTTGATCGAAGTCAGCGGCGTCTTCAGTTCATGCGAAACATGCGAAAGAAATTGCGACCGCAAGCGATCTGCCTGCTCCAGCTCAGCCGTGCGTTCACGGACTTTGGCTTCAAGGCCCAGGTTTAACTCTTCGATTTGTTCATACGCGGACGCGTTGTCCAAGGCGATGGCGACTTGATTAGCCACCGTCATCATCAACTCGAGATCGTCCTGCGTCAGACTATTCTCCTGCATACGATCGACCGTCAGACTGCCAAGAATCCGATCTTTCGTTTTCAAGGGGACGGCGATCAACGCCTTCGCCTGGGTCAACAGAGCCAGCTGTTGGTTCAATGGATGAATGCGATCCCACACGGCTTGCAGATCCCCGATCAACAGAGGCTGGCCCTGGATGAGCACAACGCCTTCCGGGCTCATGGGATCGGTCACAGGAATTTCTCGCGCACGCACAAACGCCTGAATTTCAGGCGAGACGCCGAATGCCCGCGCATCCTTCACGACATGACGGATCGGGTCGTAAAACGAGACCATCACCCGATCGTACGGGAGATCGCTGGTCAGAGTTTCCAGCACTTTCTGCATCAGCGCCTCTCGATCGAGCGTCGAGTTGAAATGTAGTCCCGCTCGATGGAGGGCCGTCAACTGAGCCACTTTTCGGCGCAACTCGACCCGCGTCTGCTCCTGTTCCAGGTAGGCGGTACGCAACTCTTCGTGGCGCGACTCCACAACCGTGATCTGCTCACGAATCAGCGCCTCACGCTGTTGGCTCTCCTGCCGAAGATGCCGGTTGATGAGCATCCCTGCGACGGATATCGGAATGAGACCGGCCAGGATCACTTCCCCGAGACTCATCGACGGATAGGCTAGGCGCATCAGCCCGGCCGTGGCGAGACCGGCGCCCATACCCCAAAGAGGCCAGGCTGAGTATCGTCTGGCTTGACGTTCCCACCGAACCTCCCATTCACAGTAATCGTCACCCTTCACAATACAGGCTCGATCGACCACTCGTGATTCGGGAAGCAGATGCAGGCGAGGCGGCACCATCGCGAATCGCCCCTTCGTCGATTCACAAATCTGCGCGGTGCATGCCTTACGATAGGGGCCGAACTGCTCAAAGACCCGCGCGGTGAGGTTCATTCTCAGCACTGCGGAGGTGTCCGTCACCTCCAGCACCGAATACTCAAGATCCTTGGCATATTTCCGCGCGAAGTAGGGAAACATGCGATGGATTTGCGCCAGGCTGAACGGACGTCCCAACGTCTGAATCAACGGGGAGATATGCTTCTCCCGGCCCACGTTCATGTAAAAATCAGGATCTCTCGACTGTTCCCGGCAGAACTCACGCAGATAGGACGTAAACTCATAGGAGTAGCTGTTCCAGAC
Organism: Nitrospirota bacterium; assembly: GCA_030684575.1. Classification (NCBI taxonomy): domain Bacteria; kingdom Pseudomonadati; phylum Nitrospirota; species Nitrospirota bacterium. Next base: position 75,722 of record JAUXVD010000015.1, read on the forward strand.
ATTCTTCAACTGGTCGAGGGTGACATGATAGGCGGGATCTCGTATCCGGTCATTGAGCAAGCGGCACAGGTCATCCATAGCTCGTGCCGCGGCATCCACGCCTTTCGTCCGCGTCACCCATTCTTCCAAATACTCCACGTTATCGTGGACGATCATCCCGCTTACATCTTTGATCCGTTCACCTCGTTCGTCCACGCCAAATGGCACAAACTTCATATAGGGGCGCTCGAGGATGGTCTGTGTTGGAGGGAGAAGCTCTTCGGCCATGAGATGCTTTCGTCAATCAGAAATCCGGGATGCCGGTGAGGAAGATGCCACGCTCGTACGCCGACCGCTCAGGCTCTATGATAGAGCGCCGGCAAAACAGACAGGGCACGAATGCTCACCCTGAAGAAATGCGGGGATTGTGCCTTGCAATTCGTGGAGAGTAAAGAGCCTTCTCCGTCAGGCGGTCAGAAATCCTGTCCCGTGCGATCTGCTAGGCGTTCATATTCACTTCAAGGTTCTTGGGATAGAGCTTCCACGGCATCCACGGCTCACTCTCCATCGCCCGCTGAAGCCCTTCCAGCTCCTGCCTGAACGCCACGAATGCGGCAACCGCCCGTGCGGAGCGTTCCGGATTGGCGGACTCTGACAACACAACCGCCGTAAGGTCGGCCATCAAGGGGGCGCGCGGCGTACTCAGCATGAAATTCATGTTGAGCAACCGCTGATAGACATCCACCGGTTCACGGCTCCCGTCACGAGCCACTTGCACCGGCATGACATTCGTCCAAACCTGGTAATTCCAGAGCGACGACCCGACCAATTCATGCTGCACCGTGCCGAGATAGAGGCAACAGGCCGCTAATCGAGCCAACGAAGCCCTGGTAAGAGATGCAGCGGTTACGGGCAGACCGTTCGGCAACGCCTTGTCCAACGCATCCACCCACTCACAAATGGCACGATCCGCCCTGACATCCGCATCAGTGCCGTAGTAGAGAGCCAGATATCGTGTCGTATGCCGGAGCATGACATCGAACAAGGCGGTCAGGTTCCCCTCGGTTGGCTGGTCGAATCCTGCATACAACACTCCCCGCTTGGCGGCGTAACCTTGAGGATCCCAGGCCCTCGCATCAAATCCTCCGACGCTATCGTCCATTAGTCGATACATCTCCTCATGGGCATAACTGAACACCGCCTCGAAATCGCCTCCAGGAACCACCTGCGACTCCATCCCAAGCCGGTTACTGGCCTGAGCGCCAAAGATATGCGGCCACAGCAGCCGACACAATGGATGGTCGTCAGGGAGCACATTGCGTGTCACGATCGACAGCGTCTCACCACCGATCAGATGCACCCAATTCCAATGGCGAATAAGGCTCGTATGGGTCGAGAGGGCACAGAGCGCCAAGCGGCTCGCCAACGCCCAGTTCGCATCGTTGGGATAGGACAGCCCGAGTGCAGATTCAATCTTCGTCGGAGTCAGCCGCTTTCCCATGGGGTCCAACTGAAACTGAACACGCGTACCTAATCGATACAGCCCTGCCCTAGGGTGATATTCGGTCAGATGCCGGAGATCCCACTCAAAGGAGTCCTGATTCATCACCTTCCTGATATACCCGGCAAAAGGTCCTTGCACCGCCAAGGTCCCGAGATCAGGGCTTCCCTTCAGTTCCTGTGGAAGCACGGGAAACTCCAACACCTCCCTGGGCACCCGGCCATGCCGCTTCGCCGCCCTATTGACCGCCCGGCGATGTCGATCGGTATAGGCCTGGGCCAACACCACCTGCGGAATCGCATCGATGGGAGGAAGTCCTTGTACCGTGGGAGGAAGGAGGCGATTCAGGAGCATGAACAATCGCGAGAAGAACCGGCGAATCCGGTGACGGACCACAGGATATTGTTCGTCCCGTGGTGTACATTCACCGATCAATACATGCTGAATCGCAATACGGGGGAATATCCGCGCGACAGGAACAGCCTCCAGCTTGCGAGGATCCTTGCGGCATCGAGTCACATCCAAATCCCGATTGGTACTGAACTTCAGCGCCAGAATCCGACTCCATAACCCGTTTCGAATTGCCCACCGAAACTGCGCGATTCTTCCCATCCACATCTCCCTACCCTATGGTGAATCACCACCATGTTATTTGCCGCATGAAAATACCCTACAACATAAACCAGTTCATGCGGCCAAGGCACTGACAAACTACGTAAGCACTATCGGTCGGACAACGCAAAGTACATACCCAGCAGGGCGCGGCCAATGAGAATCGTGGTTTCGTGTGAAAATGCTGGGATATTGAAAGCTACGTTCAGAGGATGGGGAACTTCTCTATGGTCGCCGTGGCAGCCAGTATCCCTTCAGATACTGGCCGCCACGAGAAAGATACAGAGTAGAGGGCTTGTCGTGCCGCGCCAGAGAATTATGTTTTCACTGTTCGCTTGAGTTGTCGTTCCACACTGGCAACTTTGCTCGTGAGCCGGCCCTTGGGGCCTTTCCGGTAGTCGACTTTGATCGTACAGGAAATACGGCCGCAATCTTTCTTCATCCGCACATAACATTGCTTGACGACGGCAAAGACCTCATCCCACTCCCCTTCAAGCACCGTCCCCATCGGATTCAACCGATAGTCCACTCCGCTCTTATCGATAATATCGAGCGAGCGCGACACATACTTGCCGACACTCTCTCCCTTGCCCAATGGCGACATGCTGAATTCCAATAAGACCATCGCGACTCCTTCTTCTGCGCATCACCCTTTACGTGTCACGCCTCACGCTGTACGTCTGGACACCCTTACGCTTCCCCCTTGATCCCAGGCACGACCGCAAGCTTCGCCCGTTCATCAAGCCACACCTTCGGATACTGGACCTTGCCTAATACGCGAAACCCATCCAGTGCCTCACGCAACAGAGCCCGACGTTTTTCGAACTCCGGCTCATTCGCCTTGGTCTGCTCCCGAAGTTCGCCAAGCCATTCCACAAAGGCGGCAAACTCCTCGCCGAAAATCTTTTCCATATCTTCCTTCATGAAACCTGACAGAGCCGGAGCCACCCCGCTTGTACTGATCGCGACACGGAGATGACCGGATACCACGACTGCCGGCATCGTCACCGTTGAGCATTCCGGCTGGTCGACCGACCACAAGAGGAACTTTTTCTCCCGCGCCTTCGCGAAGAGCGCGCGCGAAAAGTCGCGATCCCCTCGCACCATATTCATCACGAGAATCGCGCTTTCCAAATCGGTATCGCGAAAATGGCGTCCACGATGAACCACCTTCGCCGACGCAGCCAAATCCTTGAGCGTATCGTTGAGCGACGGTGCCACGACGGTCACCTTCGCCCCTGCGTCCAACAACCGCTGAGTTTTCTCCGAGGCCTCCTCGTCTCCCCCGAGCACAAGCACCGGGTACCCCTTCACATCCAGAGACAACGGAAAGCCAGAATTTGCTGCCATGGTGGTTCCTCCCAATTCAATAGTGGGGCGTATCATACAACACCCTGTTTTGCAGCGTAAACCGTGCCTTCCCCTTTTCTACCGGCCCCCGTTATAATGCGCCGGTTTACCCCTACACCTTTGCAAAGGAACCGTACCCATGGCCGCCTATTCTGCACGCACACTTGGACTGGCCGGGAGCATTATCGGCCTCGCCGCGATCGCGGCATGGCTGGGCCTGGCCCATAGCTGCGACCCGGAGACCCGCGAGGCCGTGATCGCCGGGCATGTCCTCATCGCTCCGGCCCTGGCCGATCAGGTACGGCCCACCGATGTGCTCTTCGTCATTGTCCGGAAACCAGGCGCGGCAAGGCCCGTCGCGGCAAGGCGCATCGACAATCCGCAGTTCCCCGTGGCATTTGAACTCACCAATGCCGATGTGATGGTGCAGGGTTCTGAATTGCGTGGAATGCTGGATGTGGTGGCCCGATTGGACCGAGATGGCCAGGCCGGCCCGGCTCAGCCAGGCGACATCGAAGGCCGCTACGCGAAAAACCCGACGTTACCGGGCGGACGGGATCTAGAAATTACCCTGGATTCGGTGAAGCAGTAAAGAGGAGGTCCTGAGTCCTGAGTGCGAAGATCGGGCCCCTCAGAACGTAGCACGGTATTTACGCCTCGGCGGGGTCGGCGTCCAACTCCATATTCCAATAAAGATAATCGCGCCAGCTTTCTGGCGTATTCCGAATCCCGATGGTAATCGTCACAACTGGATTCCAACGTGGTTTGACCGGCTTGTTCATCAGCTTCATGCCGGCTTCATCGGGCGTACGACCGCTTTTCTTATTATTGCAACGCCAACAAGCGGTGACGATATTCTCCCAGGTCTTTCGCCCACCCTTGGCGATGGGGACGACATGATCGAACGTCAGTTCCTCAGTCCGGAACTTGAACCGACAATATTGGCAGGCAAAACTATCGCGGGTGAAAATATTGATGCGGGAGAATTTCACGGCCCGGTGGACATCCTTGAGACGAACCCGCTTGAGGAGCCGCATGACGGAGGGAAGCTTGAAGGAGATCGACACCGAATGAACCTCTCGGTCATAGACCTCGAGGACTTCGACTTTGCCCTGCCAAAGAAGCGCAATGGCTTTTTGCCAATGCACCACCCGCAAGGGCTCGTACGTCGCATTCAGCAGGAGAGTCATTTCCATGCAGCAACCTCATTCTCAACCGTGGCTCCTTCTGTGAGAAGGCGCTGGTTTAGTCTTAGGACGCGTACCTGCATCTATGCCATAAGCCTCAGTTGGAATCAAGTCATTGACGGGTCTCGGAAACCGACCCGTCTCATCGGCCAAGCCTCCAACAGGAAAGATCAGCGCCATGCCTGAATTTGTCACCGTTGCGAAAGTGGAAGAGATTCCTCCGGGGACCGGACGGACCGTCGAAGTCCAAGGAGTCTGGATCGCCCTCTTCAATGTCGACGGATCCTTCTATGCCGTCGACAACACCTGTCCGCATGCGGGTGGGCCATTGGGAGAAGGATGTCTGGAGGGCCACATCGTCGAATGTCCGTGGCATGGATGGCGCTTTGACGTACAGAGCGGAGCACGACCGGAGAATCCGGACATAACCGTCGCCTGCTGTCATGTCCGAATTGAAGGGAATCACGTTCAGGTCGCGTTGCCGGAGCACTTCAAATAGGAGCCTGTCGGGAGACAGGCTCGGTCTATCTGGTTCATCTAGTCGCGCTCTGGTTCAACCAAATAGATGGGACAGACTGGAGGCTTGTTTCAGTATCCTGGAGAGCCGAGAGGCATTGCCGGGGCCGGCAATCCTGACGGTTCACTATCCGGCTCTTTCGGAGTGACTCCGTCGGCCGGAAGCGACGCGGCATTGACCTTCTTCACCGCAAGATTGGCATGCCAAATAAATTCCCGCTCAAACCATTGCCCCGTCACCCCTTGGTCTCGCAGCTGAACCCGTATCTCGTACATATCCCCTTCCACGAGCTTCACCCGCCACTCACCCAACCGGGCAACCCGATGACGTTCGCTCATCGAACGCACATGCTCCGTCATCGCCTGAAGAATCGTGGGATAACCCAGCGCACGATGGGTTTGCACCAACGCGAGGGCCTCAGCAGCCAGAGGATCAGCCATGGGATTGAGCGACGGAGGCTTCAGCCAGAGATAGTACAGCCCACCCAATACCAGTAGGGCCACCACCGTATAGTGAATCACCTTCACCATTGAAAACGAAGAAGAGGCAGCAGGAGAGGACGAATGGTTCTCTGACATGGACATCCTGTACAAGGGGTTCGATGAGAGGATAAAAAACCGCACAACCTCGCGTTGCATCTTAGGAAGAGCAGCAACGCGAAGTCAATCGAGCCTGCACGCCAGCCCCGCATGCGGCTTGTGTGCGTGAAAGAGGTTATGTTACAAATATCGGTCTAGTCGACACCTTTGTATCCTGAGGCGGTAAATACCCATGAAATTCTTTCTCTACGGGGACCATCTCAACCCCACGCAGCTGAAACGTCGCGCACCGGAACATCAGTTCTTGATGCTCGCCACGATTCCAGAACATACCATCAAGTTTTGCCGATGGTCCTCACAATGGCGATGCGGTCTGGCCAGCGTGGCCCCCTCGCCTGGAGAACAGGTCTGGGGAGCGGTCTTCGAAGTGACGGACGAAGACCTCAAGCTGATGGACCTCTTCGAAGAAGATGTACCCCCAAGCGCGTTTCGCCAGGTCCAAGTGACCGTGCTGACCGAAGCCGGGGAGAAAATGCTGGTCACCACCTATGCCGCCACCCCGATCGGCAAATTCAAACCCAAGGCGCATTATCTCGATTGGGTGATGAAGGGCCTCAAGCATTGGAAGCTGCCAGAAGAAGCCATCGATATGTGGAAGTCGTTCGTACCAACAACGTAACCGATCAATAGCAGTACCGTCCAAAGGAGAATCCATGCCAAAGCCAAAGTACCACATCGTCGTCTGCACCAATTCACGTCCTCCGGGACACCCGAAGCCATCCTGTGGTAGCGCTGGAGCGGCCTCCCTGCTCATGGCCTTTAACATGGGGCTCATGCAGAAGGGTGTGACACCGGGAGACGTCATCGTCAGCGGCTCCTCCTGCCTCGGCCCCTGCGAGCAAGGACCCACCGTCGTCGTCTATCCGGACGCCACCTGGTACTCCAAAGTCACGGAAGCAGACGTCGCCACCATCATCGATGAACACATTAAGGGCGGAAAGCCCGCCGAGAAACTGAACCCGGACGCAGTCTGGAAGTAATAGTAGGCGAGAGGTGAGGGGCCAGAGGCAAGGGGTGAGTTCCAATCATGCCCCTAGCCACAAGCCTCTTGCCGAACCATCTCTATGCCAACGCCCAGTCATACAGAACACAAATCCCATGCACCCAAGTCCATTGGGTGCATGGTGATTACCTGCAGCGACACGCGGACTCCCGACACCGATACCAGCGGGCAAGCCATCCACAAGCTCCTCCGGCAGTTCGGCCATGAGGTCGTGGCCTACCATCTCGTCAAAGATGAACCGGCCCAGATCAAAAGCCGAATTGAGGAAGGCCTGACGAACGATGCCGTCCAAGCCATCATCATCAATGGCGGAACCGGGATCTCAAAGAGGGATTCGACCTTTGAAGCGGTCGACGCGATGTTGGAGAAACGGCTCGTGGGATTCGGCGAGATCTTCCGCTACCTGACCTACATGGATATCGGCTCACCAGCCATCATGAGCCGCGCCACCGCCGGCATCATCAAAGGCCGTATCTTATTCTCCACCCCAGGCTCCGAAAACGCCGTCCGCCTGGCGATGGAAAAACTCATCCTCCCCGAACTCGGCCACCTCGTCAAAGAACTCTCGAAATAGGTCAGGGCTAAGCGGCTAGGGGTAACGGGGGTTGGCTCGGACTCTTCCGACATTCTCTCTACTTCTTCGCCTTTAACTTTTCTTCACCACAGGATGTTCAAAACGGCCTTCCAGCAAGGCCGTAGGTGAATCAAAACCGGAGGCGTACCCTCAGGGGTACGTAGAGGATTTTGATGAACCGAGAACGATGCTGGAGGCCGTTTTCAACATCCGTCAATCTTGCGAAATCTTCGGTTCAGAATACGGAGCCTCCGTCTTAATACTCGATTGGGCATACCGCTTATAGAACATCATCACATCCCGCACTGAGACCACCCCGACAATTTCGCCAGATTTGGTAACGGCAAGATGGCGTACGCCCAAGTCCCCCATCATGTCCTGCGCCTCATCCACCGACTGCGCCCCCTCGATCGTGCAAATGGGGCTCGTCATAATCTTCTCGACCGTCAGCTTGCCGAGGGGCTTACTCATTGCCACAGCCCGGCGGACAATATCCGTATCGGTCACGATCCCAACCAACTTCGTCCCCTTCTTCACAAACAGCGACCCCACTCGCGCCGCCTTCATCTTCTTGGCCGCGCTCACGATCGACATGCTGGGCCCGACGGTCTTGGGCTGTTTGCTCATGATCTTGGATACGCTAGACATGGTTTCCCTCCCTCTCGTTAATGGTATCGAGCGGAAAGAACGCCGGCCGCGTTCTCCCAGTATGATGGCTAACTTATTATACTCGCATACGTGGGAAGGATGACTGCAAAAGAGCGCCTGGGTCAGGCCGAAGAGAAGGGTACTACTGAGGATGGGCTCCACGTCTACGATTCAGAAGCAAGGTCTGTTTAAAATGCCCTTCCAGCAAGGCCGCAGCCGAGTCAAAACCGGAGGCGTACCCTCAGGGGTACGTTGAGGGTTTTGACGAGGGGAGAACGATGCTGGAGGGCACTTTCAACAGACTAGTATGATTTTGCCGAAGAACTTGCGGCTCAACATCTGCTCTTGAGCCGCCCTGGCCTCTTGGAGAGGATAGGTGCGGTCGATCACGGAGATCACACGCTTTTGCCCCATCAGCTCCGCCGCCTTCACCAGTTCAGCCCGCGTACCCATGTAGGAGCCCTTGATGCTGTACTGTCGGGAATAGATATACCGGAGATCGACCTTCACTTCTGCGCCGGTCGTCGCCCCACAGGTAATCAAGCGACCACCCTTCGCCAACGACGCCAAACAGCTCTCCCATACCTCCGGGCCGATATGCTCAAAGACCACATCAACGCCATGGCCTTCGGTCAGCAACTTCACCCGTTCTGCGACATTCTCTTTCGCATGGTTGATGACGGCATCGGCCCCCAGGATAACAGCCTTGGGAATCTTGTCGTCCGATCCAACAGTCGTGATGACACGCGCCCCGGCGAGCTTCGCCATTTGAATGGCCATGGTCCCCACTCCACTCCCTCCACCCATGATCAAGACCGTCTCACCATGTTGAAGCCCTGCCTGCGCAAACAGCATGTGCGACGCGGTCACAGAAACGAGCGGAAAGGCCGCCGCCTGCTCGAAGGAGAGGTTCTCCGGAATCGGCATCACATTGCGGAACGGCACCTTCACATACTCGGCATACCCGCCATGCATCATCGCCCCGAGCAGGCTGTAGGAGCGGCAGAAGTTGTCCCGCCCTGCCAGGCATGGTTCACATTTCCAGCAACTGATCCCCGGCGAGAGGAACACGCGTTGCCCGACCGTCACGTGATCGGCTTGCGCCCCCACTTGTTCCACGATCCCGGCCACATCCGACCCTGACACATGCGGCATCGGCATGGGATAGGCCGGATTCCCCTGGCGGATCCAAATATCCAGATGGTTCAAGGCACAGGCTTTCACCCGAACCAGCACCTCATCCGGGCCGATCGTCGGCATCGGCAAATCTTCATACGAGAGTTTGTCCGGTCCACCATGCGCCCGAAACAAAACAGCTTTCATATTCAGCTCCTTACTAGACCACCGCGTCCATTATAGAACCAGATCGGAGAAAACCAGGAGAAGCTTGAGAGAGGCAGAGACCGGTTGGGCCTCTTGCCAACTAGCCCCATCACGCAGGATGATCAAAACGTCATATCACAAGGCCGCAGGGAGTATGGCGACTGAGTCGTACCCTCTGGGGTACGTCGCAGGGAGACATGCGACTGAGAACGCCGTGAGATGGCGTTTTCATCATCCTGCTAAAACTTGAGCGTGCCTTCGACGACCATGACGCATTGCCCGCCCACCTTGATCGTTTGGATGATATCGTCGTCCGACTCGACCCGGACGAAAATCTGCGACGGACGCTCGATTTCATAGCCCTGTTCCACCACAATTTCAGTCGTCGGAGTCACCTCCACTACCCGATTCTGCACCAGGTAGGCACCCAAGGCGCCACTCGCGCTGCCGGTCGCCGGATCTTCAAGAATCCCGATCGACGGCGCGAACATCCTCGCATGGACCGTCGCAGTGGGTTCGACCGTCACGGTCGTAAAGACCATGATGCCATTGGCGCCGAAACGCCGGCAGACATCCGTAATGGCCGAGGCATCGGGACGGATCGACCGCACCGCCGTCAGCGTACGCACCGGCACGATCATCACGGGCAACCCGGTGGATACCACCTCGATGGGCCACTTCATATCGGCGATCACATGTTTGGCCAGACCCAGCGCGCTGGCAACTTTATATAAATCTTCCACATCCTCTACGGGACCCAGAAACTCCGGCTTGGGCTGTGTCATCACGACCCGCTCCACCAGGCCATCCTCCGCATGGAGTTCGACGGGAAAGAGACCGATGTTGCACTCCTGCATCACCCGCGTTATCGACTCTTTGACCGGGATGATGCCCAACTCGGCCAGGATGAAGAAGGTCCCCAGCACCGGATGACCGGCGAAGGGAATCTCCTGGGTGGGCGTGAAGATGCGCAGTTTGACCACCGCGGCTTTATCCGTCGGAGGAAACACAAAGACCGTTTCAGAGAGGTTCATCTCGCGGGCAATCTGTTGCAGTTGATCGTCTGTCAGGCCCCCGGCATCGGGAAACACGGCAACGGGATTACCACCGAACGGCTCCCCAGAAAATACATCGGCTTGATAAAATTTGAGGGACCGCCTGTCAGGCATTCTGGCCTCCTAGATTGGACGTGGAAGCGCGTCAAACTCCTGCCGCATGGGGTTCCGGAGATAGTGCTCTACAAAGTTCTGGAGCGAGCCGTTCCGATAGAGCAGCTCATTGGCATAGCGCGTATCGATCTTGTGCAACACCTTCACCGTGACGCCGGTCTTCTTTGCGAATTGCTCCAGCGTCACCCCTGTAATGTCGCTATAAGGACCACGTCCCGACTGCATGATGCATTTGGGGATGTGCACCACTTTTTCCTTCGTCAACCGGCGCGCAATATCGTCGAACGTCAGGAGGACCGTGCAATCAGAATCTCCGCTCAACATCGCATTCGGCACATAGAGAAACTTGGCCCGGTTCTTCCGGAACAGGCTCAGGACTTTGTGGACACTCCCTGCCGTCACGATCGTATCCTTCTTTTCCATCTCCAACGCATCGAAGGAACTCACGATTCGTTTCCGGTTGAGAAAAGCCGTCGCATAGGACTCGGTGTGGATCGTCTGAAGATTGGGCAGGCCCGCATCATAAATTCGCAGGGCCTCCTCCGGCAGATACTTGCGCCCCTGCCGCATGAGGGAGGCCGTGTCCTCCTTCAACCCCCGCACCGGCGTCAGCGTCCCCATCCAGAGCACACAGTTTTTGTTGATCGACGAAATCAGCGCCGCATCCTTCGACATGGTATCCATATCGAACGCATAGAAATTCGCCGAGGAGACCGCCGGTCCGTCCAAGACTTTCAGCACATGCTTCACCGACGGCGCATGCGGCATGAGCTTCTGCCGATAGTCGCTCAGCGTGATGACGGAGAGTTCGAAGTTGATCCGTCCAGGGAACTGCGCCACGAGCTGGTGGATCTTCGGGACATGGACATATCCCACCGTGAAGAACTGGATGCTCTTGTCCGTATAGGTAAGAAAATCCTCGACCCATTCCATCGCCTTCGGATGGAGGAACAGATCCGTCCATTCCATGTATTCGTTGCCGCCCAGACACCAGAACTGCTTCGGGTCGGTCGGCTTCTTGCTGATATAGTCGAGGATATATTTCCAATCCTCGTCGCTGGTCTTAGGAGGATCGAACGTTTCACGGTAGGAATGGTCCAGCTCATAGCAGAACTCGCACTTCACCGGACAATCGCGCCCCAGGCTGAGCGGAATCTTACCCGCGTCCATTTCCTTGCGCAGAACCTCACGATAATCTTTGTTCGTAAAGATGGGAGCGGCCTGAAGGATCGGTAGAACAGTTCCCATAGCGTCAGATCAGCATGCTCGCAGGATGATCAAAATAGCTGCCGCCTTGGTTTGACAGGTCTGGTCCAGCTTTGTCACAGTATACAAATGAGTGATGACGTCATCCCCAAAGAAATCGCCCATGCACTGGAGATTCTGGAACTCACGCTTCCCATCACCTCCGAAGACCTGGAACGGGCCAAGCGCGTGCAGCTCTACAACTGGAACCCCGCCCGCTATTCGAACCTGACCAACAATCCCAAGAAATATATGCAGGCTTACAAGAAGGCCGAAGAGATGACCAAGGTCGTCCAAGCCGCCTATGCCCTCCTCGTCGCCGTGCTAGTCCCAGACGAATCTTCTGGCGATCAGTCTTCTTCCTGAATCGCCATCTCCCCAGGATGCTCAAAACGGCGTCCCACTAGGCCGCAGGCGAGTCAAAACCGGAGGCGTACCCTCAGGGGTACGTTGAGGATTTTGACGAGCCGAGAACGACGTGGGGGGTCGTTTTCAGCATCCTGCTAACCCACATCATGGCTCGTGACTCTAGACATAACCTCAGCCCCCTCGGACTGTGCCACCGGCCAGGTGACCAGGCCCGACACACCCTCCGGCGATCCGACAGCCTGCGTCTGCTGCGCATAGATCTGCGGCAACTGGTTCGTTCCGTACTTGGAGATATAGAGGAACACGTGCTCGCGTGAATTCACCCGAACCGCCCAAGGCTGAAAATCGTTCTTGTAGAACTCTTCGCAGAGCTGCATCGCGTCCAGGCAGGACAGGGTGCTCGGATCGTTCAACGTGTAGTAATAATCCAGCGGCAGATCGTAGTCCTCTTGCTTGTGGATCGTAATACCAAACTTCTCCGGATTGCGCACCATCGGCGTATGGCGATAGGCCACGAAGTAGAACAGCTCCACCGAATGGATCACCGGCTGGTTGTCGATGACGAACTGGCGGGTCTCCAGCGCTTCGTCGCGCGTCTCGCCGGGGAAGCCGTAAAAGGCCATCACGTGGTTCCAGATCCCCGCCTTCGCCGCCTGATGGAGGTTGTTCTGGATCACGCTCTTCTTGGCATGCTTGTCCATGAGGTTCAGCACCCGCTCGTTCGCCGACTCCATCCCGTAATAGAGGGTGCAGCAACCGGCCTTCGCCGCAAGATCCCAAATCTCCTGGTCTTGCAGGGTTTCTTCGAACCGGATCAGCGTCGTCCACTTAATCCCGACGTTCTGGTCCACCAGCAACTGTGACACTTTTTTGAACAGGGCCGGCGGGTACGATTCGTCCGAAAAGAGAAAGTGCCTACAATTATACTTATCCCGCAACGTCTTGATCTGCTCGACCACTTGCTGGGCCGGCACTCCGCGATACTGGTCGAAGTAGCCCTGGCCATGGTCGCAGAACGTGCAACGGCCCCAGTAGCAGCCGCGCGTCGCGAGATAGGGAATGATCAGCTCCGGCACGAAGTACTTCTCCAGCGGCAGCCCCTCGAAATCCGGCAGGGGCAGCGCGGTCGTCTTCTCCGTATAGACCTCGGGGCTCCGGTGGACGCCTGACTCATCGCGATACATCAAGTTGGGGACGGAACTGATGGGCCGCTCCCCGTTCAAGGCCTCAACGAGCCAGAGCAGCGCATGTTCCCCTTCATACAAAATCGCCGAGTCGAAGATCTCCTGAAAGAACCGCTCCTGGTTCGGCAGCTCTTCCTGCAAGCGCGTGATGACATTGCCGCCCACCACCACATGGATGTGGGGGAAGGTCTCCTTGATCATCTTGCAGAACGTCAGACCAGCGAGGAGCTGCATCTGGGTCCCGATCGATACCCCGACCACGTCCGGCTTTTCTTTCGCCACCGCCGGCATGACCAACTGATTGCAGATGTCTCGATAGACGTTCACCTGTTCATCGTCCAGACAGGCAAAGACTTCTTTCGACACGCCGGGCCGATAGCCCAGGTTGCTTTCCATCGGATAGAACACGATCGATGCCGGATAGTAGGCAGCGGAAATATAGTGCATCACCTCGCGGAAGCAGTTCAGCGCGCCTTCCAGCTTCTCGGCCTGATAGAACCGCTCGCCCCGCACGATCAGCTTCGAATCCTCGGCCCGCTCCGCCAGATCGAACACGTCGACCGCATAGGCCTGCTCCACGGCAGCTTTCCGATCCGCCTCCCGCTCTGTAATCGTCCCGGCCTTCTCTTTGTCTTGAAGGGGCTTGAGCTGCATCCCCAACCGGGCCTTTACCCAGATCAGGAACTCCATCGTGAAGAAGTGGTCGTACATCTCGATGTTGATGTCGCGCTGCACAACCTTGTGTCCCGCTTCGCGGAGGATGGCCGTCAACGAAGGCAAGGCCAGATAGGGCGCCGTCGGTACCCACTCAGGCGGAAAGAGCAGCATCACCTTCGACTGCTTCCGCTCCTCTTTCTTGATCGGAACCAACGCGTCGATTTGTACGAGTCCAGAAGCAGACATTACATTTTCCCCGCGAGCGTCGGTATCACGCCTGCCGTTTTCATCGCTTGATATTGCAGGTCCCGCAATTTCTCCAGCCCGAACTTTGCGATATAGAGAAAGATATATTCCCTGATGTACAGCCGCAGATCCCAGCCCGCGTAATGGTTCTGTTCGAATTGTTGGAACACCCGCTCCGCCTCTTCGATGCTCATGCCGTTCTTGACCGTATAGTAGTAGTCGAGGGCCAGATCCCATTCGGGGTTCTTGTAGGCCGTCACGCCCCACTTGTCCGGATGCTTCGCCACGGGATTATGCCGACCCAGGTCGAAGGTACCGAATCCCAGCGAATGGACATGGTCTTTGTTCTGCTCCAGAAACTCCACCGAGGACCAGGCCTCTTCCTTCGTCTCGCCGGGAAAGCCGAAGAAGCCCATGCAATGGTTCCAAATACCCGCGTTGGCCGTGAGCTGCAGATGCTTCGTCATGATCTCCGTCGTCGTCGCCTTGTCCATCAGCTTCAGCACCCGCTCGTTCCCCGACTCGTAGCCGAAGTGGAGATACTTGCAGCCGGACGCCTTCGCATCCTGCCAGACCTGATCTTCCAACAGGCTCTTCTCGAACCGCATGTGCGTCGTCCAGACGATGTCCATCTTGCTGTCGATCAACCCACGCGCCAGCTTGCGGAACAGGGCCGGCGGGTAGGACTCATCGGTGAAGTGGAAATGTTTCGCCCCGTACTTGTCGCGCAGATGTGTGATCTCCGCCAGAATGTCCTGTATCTTCTTCGTCCTGTAACCTGCCGTATAACCTTCGCCATGGTCACAGAACTCGCAGCGGCCCCAGTAGCAACCGCGCGTCGCCAGATAGGGCAGGATCTTCGTCGGCACAAAATATTTGTCCAGCAACAGACCGTCGAAGTCCGGCGGCGGCAGCGCATGCATGTCTTCAGCAAAACTCGTCTCCGACGTATGGACCCCGGTCTCGTCCTTGTAGATGGTGTTCGGCACGTCGGCCAGGCTCCGCTTCGCCCCCACCGCCGAAACGAGTTGGACGAAAGCCGTCTCCCCTTCATAGACCACGGCGCTGTCGAAATATTGGAACAGGGGCGACTGGGGCAGCACATCGCGCAGCCTCGTGACCGTGTTCCCGCCGATCGTGATGTGGATATGGGGGAAATGCTGCTTGATCAGGGCACAGAACGTCATGGTGGAGAACATCTGCTGCTGCAGGACGATCGAGATGCCGATCACATCCGGCTGGGCCTGCTCGATCGCCGGCTTCACCAGATGGTCGAACACATCGCGGTAGATATTCACCTGGGTATCGTTCACCGCATCCATGACTTCGGACGAGACGAAGACTTTATAGGACAGGTCCGTCTCCATCGGCGGCATGCAGATTCGCGCCGGAGCATAGACCATCGAAATCACCGATGTGACCTCGCGAAAGACTTGAATGGCCCATTCTAACTGGTTGATTTCGTAAAATACTTCTCCGCGTATGATCGCCTTGGCCTTCTCAGCCCTCTTGATCAATTCATCGATCCGCTGCCTGGTCACGTCACAGAGAGCGAGCTGCAAATCCATCTCGTTGGCATCCAGATCCCGCTTCTTGGAGAGCTTGCGGAGCCGGTCGAGTTGTTGCGGCACCCGGCGCAGGACTTTCTTTAAAAAGTCCTCGCTGAAGTACCAGTCCCACATTTCGAGGTTGATGTCTTTTTGGATGACGGTATGGCCGGCCTGACGGAGGACGGCCGTGAGGGAGGGAAGACTGAGATAGGGTTCGGACGGAAACCAGTCAGGCGGAAAGATCAGCATGACCTTCATCTTCCGGCCGCTGGTGGCTTCGAAACTCTGACGATTTAAAAGGATGAGCTCTTTGGAAGCCCGCTCGCCCTTGGAGTACTCAATCTTCATAGAACTCTGGTCTTTCTTTCGCCCGGCTGCGAAACGACCCGAATCATTCAAAAAGCCAATGAGTTAGCTTAGAGAATGGGTATTGTACGAGGGCAAAAGATTGATATGCAAGAGCAGGAAGAGCCAGCTTAAAAACTTCGGAAGAGCAACCGAGGAAACCCAGGATGCTCAAAACGGCATCTCGCTAGGCCGCAGGCAAGTTAAAACCGGAGGCGTACCCTCTGGGTACGTTGAGGATTTTGGCGAGCCGAGAACGACGCGAGAGGTCGTTTTCAGCATCCTGGTTGGAGGCCCGCCCGCCCTTCGATGACTCAATACGCATAGGAATCTGGCCCTTCTATCGCCCGGCCTGCGAAAGCGACCTGAATCATTCAAAAAGCCAAAGGGTTAGGCTAGGGAAGCGTCATTGTACGGGGGCGGAAGAAGGATATTCAAGGGCAGGCATAATCGGAAAGACAGCCCTACGCCACGAGGAAATTCACCAGCCATGCTCGCTCTATCCATGGATAGCACCAATGCCCCCTACCCGTCTTTCGCTCCAGTCCCTGCGCACAGGAGAGCGGAGGGCAGAATGCTTGACAGAGGCAGGCATAATCCGCAATCGTGCCTCAACACCACGAATCATCATACCGACTTGTTTACAAGGCAGGCATACCTATGGAAATCAAGATCGTCCGTGACGCCATTACCAAAGCGGAACTGAACGAGATGGCGAAACAGCAGTTTGGCGATATGGTCAAGGCTGTCGTCGACGTGGAACATCGCATTATAGCGATCGGCGGAGAACTGCATTCGGACGAAGAGGCGATGCTCCTCGATCATGGGTCGGCACAGAAAAACCTCTGGGGAATCAATCTCTACCCCGAACAGCCGGTCACCGAATGGATCGAGTTCGACTCCATGATCAATGTGCGCCCCTCAAGCGGAAACCGTTCCCGAAACGTCGAACAGGCCGAGATCCGCGAGACCATCGCCGCAATCGTCAATCAATTGGCCAAGGAGTAAGCGCATGTCACACGCCCATACGGATCTCGCGGCAGGCCGATGGCAGACCATGTCACTCATGGAACAGCTGGCGAATGTCGGGAGCGATGTGGCGCGCGCGCGTCGCTGGCAGGAGAAAGATCCAGGGCTTTCCGAAAAGGCATTTATCCGCGCCTTAGAGCTACTCGACCTATCGATCGGGGATGCCCGCTGGAAAGGCCGCAGAAAAGAACTCACACGTGTGCGCGAGATGCTCTGTGATGCGATGTCTGGAGGCTTCGCATACAACAGCGATCTGGCTGGTCTGGACCGCTACTTCCTCCACTTCGCCGTCGCGGCGAGAGCCGGCCGTTAAGAAGCCCCCTCTCGGCCTACACCAGACCGGCGCGGAATCGCAGGCTCCATGACTCAGGGCTCATCGCTCACCATTCCGCGTTGCCCAACTGGCAGACTTTTTCAGCATCTCGCTAGAGAGCTGGTCCTTCTTTCACCAACCTGCGAATGAAGCCACCGCGCCAAGAGCGGAAAGGGGCAGCTAGACGGTCCTCCGTGCTCGCTGAGGCCCCACGATAAAAATGGATGGATGACACCCGCGTCGATCCCTTGCTCCCGGAGCGCGCACGATCAGAATGGGCGCGCGCACGATGGGAACCTGCCAGGCCACCCCTCCAAATATCCACGGTACCGATAGAACGGAGAGATAAAGGAGGCACGCACTACTACTCCCACTTTGTAGTGATGGATAAACCATGTCCTTTGCCGTAAACTTGCCAAGAATGGATTGCCGAGACTGCCTCGCCATGCCACCGAAAATCTAGGCAGACTTACCAGCTAGCCCTCAATGTAAAAGGATTGACCAATGGGAAAAAATGGAAATGCACACCCCTACATTCCTAGCGCGGGAATGATAGTCCAAACATTTACGCAACTCCGGAAAATGTTCCCTGCAAAAGTTGACGCGGAAACTCTTAAAAAACTGTCCATCGCGCCCAAGAACGAGTCGATGGTAATCAATGTTCTCAGATTCCTTGGCTTCATTAGTGATGAGTCCAATAAGACGCCCGTGGCCAGCTCCGTTTTCTCAAAACATGACGATACGGAATTTTCTTCCGCCTTGGAGAAGGTCGTTAAGGACGCATACAAAGAGCTCTTTAAAATATGTGGGGATGAGGCATGGAAAGCAGACAGAGGAACTCTTATTGGGTTTTTCAGAACACACGATGAAACTAGCGCCTTAACGGCGACACGCCAAGCAATCGCATTCGAAACACTCGCGTCCCTCAGCGGTCATGGCGAAGCGGTGCAAGTTAAAACCCAGAAATCAAAAACATCTGTCAAGTCTACGGAGTCGAAAATGAAGCCAAAGACGGTCACGTCTGAAGCGAAAATTGATACCACCCAAAGTCAGCTCGGACACGAGCATGTTGGACCAGGCAACCTGGGGCTGACCGTACGCATTGAGATCAATTTGCCAGCCCAAGGTGATCAAGAAACGTATGACAGAATCTTCCAAAGCATTAAAAAGAATCTGTTGAATGGATAAAAAGCAACTACTTGTATTTGAGCGCATCGCCCGGCGTGCGCACCTTTTCTCAGATGAAGAGGTAAAGCTTGGCCCTGTAGACCATCCTTTTGACATTAGGAATATGCACGCTGCACTACCTGAGCACGTCAAGAAACTATTTGATAACAGCCATTACTCTCAGGCAACCTTTGAAGCGTTCAAGTATCTTGACAAAGAGGTAGCCCGAATATCCAAGATCAGCCAGACGGGATAGGGTTCTGCCCCACTTTTACGGACACCTGATTACGGCTCATAATGAGCCAGGAGGGGTGTCATGGGAGCACGACGGAAGTTTTCAGCTGAGTACAAACGTGAAGCAGTGGCGATGTTGGAGTCCCCGGGGGTGACGGTACG